>JBOGJK010000350.1:0-9269 GCA_050745345.1 Thermoanaerobaculia bacterium | reverse complement strand
GCCGGATCGTGACCGGCCGCTCCCCCATCTCCCGGAAGATCCCGGCGAAGTCCTGACGCTGCATCGGCAGGATCTTCGCGAGCGCCGCGCGGCGCCCATCCGCCGATTCGGCCAGGATCATCTCGCGCACGGCGAGAATGCGCTTCTCCTCGAAGAACATGTGCTCGGTGCGGCAGAGGCCGATCCCCTCCGCCCCGAAGACGACGGCGACCCGGGCGTCGGCCGGCGTGTCGGCGTTCGCGCGCACGCCCAGGCGCCGCTTCTTGTCCGCCCACGTGAGGATCCGGTCGAACGCCCGAAACGTCGCCGACTTCTCCGGCGCGAGCGTCTTCTCGAGCGCGACCTGCAGGACTTCCGAGGGGCGCGTCGGGAGCTGCCCGAGGATCACTTCCCCCGTGGTTCCGTCGATCGAGATCCAATCGCCCTCGGAGGCGGAGAGTTTCTTCGCCCGCATCCTGCCGGCCTCGGCGTCGACCTGGATCTCGCCCGCCCCGACCACACAGGTCTTGCCCATTCCGCGCGCGACCACGGCGGCGTGCGAGTTCTTGACGAGAACCGGCGTGAGCCGGCTCGAGAAGATCAAGAAGTTCTTGTCGAGATCCTCCGAAGCGTCGACCTCGAAGTTGTACACGAGGGTCCGCTCGGACTCCGCCGAAACGGGTGAAACACGGTAGGAGCGCAACGGCGATTCGAGCAGCCTTCTCACCCGAAAGCGGTCCTCCCCTTTACAGAGGGGGAGCACGTCGCGCCGGAGCTTGTCGACGCCAAACATCAGGTTCCGCTTGATCCCCTCGCGGACCCGACCCATGAAGTTCACATCTTCGACGATGTCGCCAAAGAGACCGTTGACGGCGAGACACTTCGAGGCATAAGCGCGCACCGGCACGTGCACACGAATCCGGTGAGCGCAGGAGAGGATCTCCTCTACCTGCTCCGCAATCTGGAGCAGGAAGTGATCGCGGTTGTTCGAGATCTGCGGCACGACTCCGAGCCGGTAGCAGGCAACCGCCAGGCCTTCCAGAAGCCGGGGCTTCTTGCGGGAGACCGTGACCTGCAGGCGGATGCGGCTGGAGGTCCGGGAGTACGTCCCGTCTCCGTCCACGTAGCCGGCCAGGAAATTGAGCAGAGCGGCGCGGTCCAGCTTCAAGACCCAGTTGACGAGGTCGTCCCGGATCGCGGCCAGCTCCACGGCGGGCTTCCGACGACTGCAGGTCCGATGCTCCACCCACCCCCGGATCGGCCGTCCACGGAGATTCCCGACGGTCTCGACGCGGCGCGCGCGGGTGAAGGGGAATCCGAAGCGCTTCTCGAACGCCTTCTCGACGTATCGGATGAACTCCCTCTTGGCCGGGGTCGGCTTTTGGATGAAGACAACGGAGCCCTTCGTACGTGTCACGCGAACGTAGCCGTCCGACAGGATCACCCCGGCGACATAGGCGCGTTCCGGCGCGACCGGCGACTCACCGGTTCCCGGAATCCGGTCCAGGATCGTCAGGAAGTCCCGGTCTGCGAGGACCGCGTCGAGGCGCTTCATCTCGAGCCGCCGGTCGCGGATCGTGAACATCTTGTGGTCGGACGTCAGCCGCAGCAGGTTGCCTTGCGCCCGGCCGGTCTGCGAGACCGCCACCGAGATCACTTCGGACGGCTTCGAGCCCGCCGCTACGACCCGACGCCAGACCGGACGCAAGGACGTTGTATCGAAGGAAAGGATCCGAAACGGCGCTCCCTCGGCGAAAAGCGCGAACGCCGCCTCGGCCGAAAGCATCCCGCGATCCGTGAGGACGCGGGTCTCGCCGGCGACGCAAGTCATACCGCCGCGAGTCGTCAGGATCCCCGCAGAGGCGTGCATGCCCGCGATGTCCTCCGGCGAAGTTTCCTCGCGGACGAGGACGACCGGCTTCCCCTCGGCGGCCATTCGGACCGCCTCCCTGGCCGTAAACGCGATTCGCCCACAGGCCGCCCCGGGTCCGGCGGGGAGCCCCTTGCCGAGGAAGCGTCCTTCTTTGACCGCAGTCTCCTTCTCCTTCGACGGGAAGACCGGCGCGAGCAACTGCACGAGCTGCTCGGGCTCGACGCGCGAGAGCGCTTCCTCTTCCGAGATCAGCCCCTCGTCCACCATGTCGGTCGCGATCCGCACGGCGGCAAAGCCCGTGCGCTTGCCGTCGCGCGTCTGGAGCAGGTAGAGCTTCCCGTCCTCGATCGTGAACTCGAGGTCCTGCATGTCGTGGAAGCGCTTCTCGAGCAGGTCGCGCACGCGCAGCAGCTCCCCGTGCGCCTGCGGCATCGTCTCCTCGAGCGAGGTTCCCGAGCCGTCGGCGTTGACGGCGCGCGGCGTGCGGATGCCCGCCACGACGTCCTCCCCCTGGGCGTTGGGGAGGAACTCTCCGTAGAAGTGCTTCTCCCCCGTCGAGGGGTCGCGCGTGAAGGCCACGCCCGTCGCGGAGGTCTCGCCGCGGTTGCCGACGACCATCGCCTGCACGTTGACCGCCGTTCCCCAGTCGTCCGGGATGCGGTGAAGGCGGCGGTAGGTCTTCGCGCGCTCGTTGTCCCACGATTTGAAGACCGCGCCGATGGCTCCCCAGAGCTGCTCGCGCGGGTCGTCCGGGAAGTCGGAGCCGATCTGGCGCCGCACGACCTCCTCGTTCTGCTTCACGACCTCGGCGAGGTCCCCGGCGGTCAGGTCCGTGTCGGAGGAGACGCCGCGGGCCTTCTTCCGGGCGGTCAGGACCTCCTCGAAGTGGTGCCGCGGCACGCGGAGCACGACGCTCGAGTACATCTCGATGAATCGCCGCCGGCAGTCGAGCGCGAAGCGCTCCCTCGAGGCGGCGGCGAGGCCGGGCAGGGTCTTCGAGGTCAGGCCGAGATTCAGGATCGTGTCCATCATGCCGGGCATGGAAGACCGCGCCCCGGAGCGCACCGAGACGAGCAGCGGATCGTCCGGATCGCCGAAGCGCTTGCCGGCGGCCCGCTCGACCCGCGCGAGGGCGGCGTCGACCTCCCCCCGCACGCCGTCGAGCGAGACTCCCCGGGTGTAGTCGGCGCAGACCGAAGTGTCGATCGTGAAACCCGGCGGGACGGGGATGCCGAGCGCCGTCATCTCGGCCAGACCCGAGCCCTTGCCGCCCAGCGCCTCTTTGCCCAGGCCCGCGCCCTCCGAGACGCCGTCGCCGAAGAAATAGACCCTCTTCATTTCTCCACCACGATCTCCGAGAAGTCGGCGAGCTTCGAGAACTCCTTCTGGATCGCGCCGAGCAGGGCCAGGCGATTCTGCCTCAGCTCCGGCTCGGGGCAGTTGACGAGCACCTCGACGAAGAACCGGTCGAGCGACGGCGCGATCGAGGCGATCGTTTCCATGGCGGCGCGGTACCGGCGGGAGGAGGAGAACTCCTCGATCTGCCGCCGCGCCTGCAGGAAGTCGGAGGCGAGCTGCCGCTCCGCGTCTTCCCGGTAGAGGGCGGAGTCGGGAGAATCCGCCTTCTCCTCCCCCAGGATGTTGCGGATCCTCTTGGCGGCCAGGATCAGCGAGCGGAAATCCGTCTCGCGCCGCGCCTCCGAGAGCGCCGCCACGCGGTCGGCCGCGTCGGCGAAGTCCCAGACACCCGCGCCGACCACCGCCGAGATCTCGTCGTACGAGTGGCCCCGCCTCTCGAGCAGGTTCTTCAGACGCTCCGCGACGAACTTCTCGAGCTCTACCAGCGCCGCGTCCGCCCCGGGCCCCGGCAGGTCCTCCGGGAACTGCGCCAGCGCCTGGCGCGCGACCGGCTTCCAGTCCTGGCGCCACTGCTGCGCGGTGACGATCGAGACGACCCCGGAGGCCGCGCGCCGCAGGCCGTACGGGTCGCGCGACCCGGTCGGGGCAAGGCCCAGCCGGAAGAGGCCCGCGAGCGTGTCGAAGCGGTCGGCCAGGCCGAGGATCGCGGCCGCGGCCCCGCGCGGCGGCGCGTCGGTCCCCCCGGCCGGACGGTACTGGTCGTAGATCGCCCTCCACACCGGCTCGGGATGACCTTCGAGGCGGGCGTAGATCCCGCCGACGACTCCCTGCAGGTCCGTGAACTCCTTGACCATCCGGGTCGTCAGATCCGCCTTCGAAAGGCGCGCGGCCGTCCGAACCGGGTCGGCCAGGTCCGGGCGCCCGACCAGGTGGGCGACTGACTCGGCGAGCTTCTCGACGCGCTCGGTCTTCTGCCGGTAGTCCCCGAGCCGGTCCTGGAAGGAGAGGCGTGAGAGCTCCGGAAGCCGCGACTCGAGTGTGTGCCGCCGGTCCTCCTCGAAGAAGAAGCGCGCGTCGGCCAGGCGCGCATTCAAGACCCACTCGTTGCCCTTCGCGATCAGGCCGCGCCGGTCCTCCGCGTTGTCCATGACGGCGATGAAGCAGGGCAGCAGACCCTCTGGCCCCCGCACCGGCAGGTACTTCTGGTGCGTGCGCATCGCCGTCGTTGCGATCTCTTCGGGCAGCTCCAGGAACTCCGGGGCGAAGGAGCCGCGCACGACACCGGGCCACTCGACCAGATCGGCCAGCGTGACGGCCAGGTCCGAGTCCGACTCGATCGAGCCCCCGGCGGCGGAGGCCAGCTCTCTTGCCCCCTCGAGGATCCGGAGGCGGCGGACCTCGCCGTCCGGCTCGACATGCGACTGGCGCAGCTTCTGGAGATAGTCGTCGGGCCCCGAGACGCGGATGCCGAGCTCCGAGAGGATCGGGTGGCCGATCGTGCGAGCGCCGGAGGCCATGCCGAAGATCTCCATCGGCACGACCTGGCCGCCGAAGACGGCGACCACGCCCCGCACCGGACGGACGAACGAGCGCGTCCCATCCCCCCAGCGCATCGTCCTGGGGAACGTCATCGCCGCGACGGCGCGCGGCACGACTTCCGAAAGCACCTCCGCGGTCTGGCGCCCCGGGATCGTGCGCCGGGCCGCGACCACCGGTCCGCGCGGCGAGTCCACGACCACCAGATCCGCGACCGACATCTCCTGGGCTCGCGCGAAACCGCGCGCCGCCCTGGTGGGATTCCCGCCCGCGTCGTAGGCCGCCGACGCCGGAGGCCCCAGCACCTCCAGGAAGCGGTCCTCCTGTTTCTCCGGAAGGCTGCGCAGGATCAAGATCAGCCGCCGCGGCGTCCCGTAGGAGACCGCGGAGGCTGCGGCGAGCCCCTCCTCGGAGAGCCCCGCCGCGACCAGACGCGCGAGCTCCCGGCGCGAGGTCGCGACGACCGGGGCCGGGATCTCCTCCGTTCGGATCTCGAGAAGGAAGTCGTGGGTCATGACGGGGACGGGAGGCGGGAGACGGAAGACAGGAGACGAAGGAACCGGCTTGCCCGTCGCCCTGTCCTTCTCCGCCTCACGCCTTGCGCCTTACGCCGGACGTCCGTCAGACCGCGGCGGGCTCGGGCTCCAGCTCCCGGCCCGCCTTCTCCCGCGATTCCAGCCAGACGCGAGCGCAGGCGCAGGAGAGCTCCCGGACCCGACGGATCCAGCCGACGCGATCGGTGGCGGAGACCGCGCCGCGCGCGTCGAGGACATTGAAGAGGTGCGAGCATTGCAGCGTTGCCTCGTAGGCCGGCAGCACCAGGCCCGCCTCGAGGCACGCCTTCGCCTCGGCCTCGTACTCTGCGAGCAGCCGCGCCGTCCGCTCCGTGTCGGCGGTCTCGAAGGAGTACTTGGACATTTCGAACTCCTCGGCGCGCCGCACCTGCCCGTAGGTCCAGCGCTCGTCCCAGCGGATGTCGAAGATCGAGTCGACTTTCGAGAGGAACATCGCGATCCGCTCGAGTCCGTAGGTGATCTCCGCCGAAACCGGCGCCAGGTCGATTCCCCCCGCCTGCTGGAAATAGGTGAACTGGGTGATCTCCATGCCGTCCATCACGACCTGCCAGCCGACCCCCCAGGCGCCCAGCGTGGGCGATTCCCAGTTGTCCTCTTCGAACCGGATGTCGTGCTCGGCGCGGTCGATCCCCAGCCGCTCGAGGCTCCTCAAATAGAGATCCTGGACCTCCTCGGGAGAAGGCTTCAGGACGACCTGGAGCTGCAGGTGCTTGCCGAGGCGGAACGGGTTCTCCCCGTAGCGCCCGTCGGCAGGCCTCCGGGAGGGCTGGACATACGCGCAGCGCCACGGATCGGGGCCGAGCACCCGCAGAAAGGTCGCCGGATGCATCGTCCCGGCGCCCATCGGCTGGTCGTAGGGCTGCTCGATCAGGCACCCCTGCTCCTCCCAGTAAGAGGAGAGCTCCGCGATCAGTTTCTGCAGCGTGAGCATCTTCTTAGAGTGTATCCGAGGCGACGGTAGCGAGTCAGTCTTTCTCCCCTCAGCCCAGCACCTCCGATAAGACGCGCTGCGACTTCAGCTCGTGCCCCAGAAAGTGCCGGCGAGCGCGGCGAGCGACTTCCGCGATCTCCGGCAGGCGCTGCGGCCGGGAGGCGGGATCGAGCGGGGCGGAGAGAATCGCGAAGAGCGTCTCACGGGCCGCCGAGGAGAGACGCAGGACCTCGCCCCTGCGGCACTCGGCTCCGACGAAGCCCGGGCGGGTCTCGTCCAGCAGCAGCGCGCCCGAAGGCTCGAGCGGCCGGCCGCAGCCCGCGCACTCGGCGGGGCTCGGAAAGAGACCGGAGAGGCGCAGGATCCAGACGTCGAAGTAGGTCGAGACGAGCTCGCTCGGCGCACCGGCGAAGAGCGCGTCCATCGCGTGCCGCGCGAGGCGATAGAACGATTCGGCGGGCTCCGAGTCGGCGACGAAGGTCTGCAGGCTCTCGGCCATGGCCGAGAGAAGCAGGGCCCGGTCGAGGGGGCGGGAAAGCGGGAAGCAAGAGCGCAAGATGTCGGCCGAGTTGATCGAGACCAGCTCCCGCGACTCCTTCTCGAAGTAGAGGATTCGAGCCTCCGTCATCGGCTCGAGCGCTCCCGAGAAGGAGCTCCGCGGGCTGCGCGCGCCCCGGGCCACCCCCCGCTTCGTGCCGGTGTGCCGCGTCAGGAAGGAGACGATGCGGTCCTTCTCCCGCAGCGGATAGGTCGCCAGAATGAAAGCGTCGGCGAGGACGTGCCTCATGGAGCGATTATGATCAGTCAAACAGCCGAGTGTCGGCGGTCGACGGTCGGGCCGCGGCCGGTCGACCCTGTCTCCGAATGAAATAAGGGAATAGACCCTAAGAACCATAATCCGTATGGCGAGGCAGGAGGCGCAACGGCTCGATCCCGGCGTCGTCACGCTCGGCTGGGTCTCCTTCCTGACCGACGTCGCGTCGGACATGATCTATCCGCTCCTGCCGGGCTTTCTGACGCGCACGCTCGGCGCGGGGCCCGCGGCCCTGGGGCTCATCGAAGGCATCGCCGAGTCGGCCGCGTCGCTGACGAAGGTCGGCTCGGGCTGGTGGTCCGACCGGGCCGGCCACCGCAAGCGTTTCGTCCTCTTCGGATACCTGCTGGCCGCGCTCGCGCGGCCGCTCGTGGGCCTTGCCCAGTCGTGGAGCCAGGTCCTCGCCATCCGCTTCACGGACCGCGTCGGGAAGGGGATACGGACTCCACCGCGAGACGCGCTGGTCGCCTCGCTCACTCGCGCGGAGAGCCGCGGGCGGGCCTTCGGCCTGCAGCGCGCCATGGACAATGCCGGAGCCTTCGTTGGGCCGATCCTTGCGGCGCTGCTCTTGAAGTTCTTCGCGACCGAACAGCGGACGGTTTTCCTGCTGGCGCTCGTGCCGGGGCTTGCCGCCGTGGCCCTCCTCCTCTTCCGCGTGACAGAGCCCCCGCGGCCTGCCCCGATGCCTCGCAGCGCGCACACCGCCGCGGAGAAGCTCCCCCGCGCGCTCTGGATCGCCATCGGGATCTTCTTTCTGTTCGCGCTCGCCAACTCGACCGACGCGTTTCTGCTCCTGCGCGCGCAGGACGCCGGCGTTCCGCTCTGGCAGATCCCCCTGCTCTGGGCGTTCTTCCAGGGGGTCAAGGCCCTGGCCGGCGTGCCGGGGGGCGCGCTGTCGGATCGGATCGGCCGGGCGCCGGCTCTCGGGCTCGGCTGGGCAATCTACGCGCTCTCCTATGCGGGTTTCGCCTTCGCGACTTCCGCCGCGGCAATCTGGCCCCTCTTCGCCTTCTACGGCCTCTTCTTCGCGCTGACCGAGGGGACCGAGCGCGCGCTGGTGGCCGAGCTCGTCCCCGAGCGCCTGCGGGGGCGCGCCTTCGGAGCCTTCCACGCCGCGATTGGCGCCGCCGCCCTGCCCTCGTCGCTCTTCTTCGGGATTCTCTGGAAGACGCTCGGCCCGCGCGCGGCCTTCCTGATCGGCGCGGCCGTGGCGCTTGCGGCGACGGCGGCGCTCTTCCTGCTGCGGGCGAGAATGAAGCCCGTGGAGCTCCGGTGAAGAAGAGAAAACCGAAGAGGCGCCGGCCGGCGGCGGCCTCCGTCCGCCTGCCCCTGCCGAAGAAGGGGGAGGCGCGCCACGGCGACCGGACGAAGTACGACCGGGCGCGGGAGAAGGAGCGGCTCCGCCGGGAACGGCCGGCACCGGAAGGAGGAGGATGAGCGACGTCGCGGCGATCGTCGTTCACTACGGCCCGTGGCCCTCGACCGAGAGGACACTGCGCTCGATCCAGGAGACCGCCCCACATGTCCCCGCCGTGGTCGTGGACAACTCCGCCTCAGCCGGCTCGGTGCCGCCCGGGGTCCGGCTCCTCTCCCCCGGGCGGAACCTCGGCTACGGCGCGGCCTGCAACCTGGCCGCAAGGGAGGTCGGCGGCGATTTCCTCCTCTTCCTGAACAACGACGTCGAGCTTCGGCCCGGGGCGGTGGAGGCGCTGTCGGCGCGGCTCGAGAGCGAGCCGCGCGTGGCCGCCGTGGGACCGAGGCTGCTGGACGCCTCCGGCCGGCCGGTCCGCTCGATCTTCCGCGCGCCCTCGCCGCGCCGAGTCCTCTTCGAGAATCTCTTCCTGCCGCGCCTCTTCCCCGGAATCCCCTTCTTCCACGGCCACCACACGGCCTTCACCTCGCACCGGCGCGCGCGCGACGTCGAGACGCTTTCGGGCGCCGCTGTGCTCGTGCTCCGCAGCGCCTTCGAGCAGGCCGGCGGCTTCGACGAGGCGTTCTTCTTCTACGCCGAGGAGAGCGATCTCTTCGCGCGCCTGCGGAAGACGGGCTGGCGCGTGCGCTTCGAGCCGGCCGCGCGCGCCGTCCACCACGGCGGGGTCGCCAGCGCGGAAGTGCCGCGGGAGGAGCTCGACCGCCGGCTCCACGAGGGCCTGCGCCTCTACGCGCGCCGCCACCACGGCGAGCGGGGCGAGCGGCGGACGG
>JBOGJK010000349.1:0-1718 GCA_050745345.1 Thermoanaerobaculia bacterium | reverse complement strand
TTTTCGGTCCGCGCCTATCTCAACTCGACCAGGCCGCGCGGGCTGCGGATGACGGCGATCAAGGCCGGCGCCGTGCCGCGCGTGACGGGCAGATCGACTCCCAGCCGCCGCAGCGCGCCCTCGACGGATCGCGGCTCCGGATGCTCCGCCCGAAGACCGACCAGAGTCGCGCCGGGGGCGGCCGTCGCCGCCGGGTGCGGCGAGCGGCCCCAGTCGATGAAGAAGGGCACCAGACCGTCCGAAATCAGCGTGTGGGGGTCCGTGAAGCGCCAGGACAAGACGGCCCCGTCGGGTCTTCTCCGGCCGCCCGACAGGACGCTGCCCAGCCCGATGCCTCCGCGCGCGGCCTGCGCGGCGATCTCCTCGAGGTTCCGGCCCTTCGCCGCCCAGGCCACCAGCCGGGGCGCGTCGGGCAGGTCGACGCGGAACCAGCGCGGTCCCGCGCCCCCCGGCTGCCGCGGGTCGGGCCCCAAGATCTCCAGATAGACCTCGGGGCCGAGCGCGATCAGGGCGTTGCGGGTCCCCTCGCCGGGGTGCTCTCCTCCGGGCGTCGCCCGGATGCCGAGCAGGGCCTCCACTCTTTCGACCGCGGCGTCGAGATCGGGACCCGCATACACGAGGTGATCGACTCTCATCAGAGCGGGCGCCGAGGCGGTTTCGGGCGCGCAGCCCGCGGCCACGATGGCCAGGAGCGCGCCGAGCAGCGGCATTGCGTTTTCGACCGCTCCGATCGGGACCTCCCTTCAGTACGGCATCTCCTCATCGCCGAGCCCCAGCATGTGGCCGATCTCGTGCACCACCGTGTCGCGGATCTCCCGCACCGCCTCGCCGCGAGTGGCGCAGCAGCGCAGGATGGGCCCCCGGAAAATGGCGATCTGGGCGGGCAGACTCGAGACGGAGGCGTCCCGCTCGAAATAGGGGATCCCCCGGAAGATGCCGAAGAGCTCCTCGTCGTCCGGCGTGTCGGTCTGCTCGTAGTCCTCCGGCTCGGGCTCCTCCTCGACCACGACGACGACGTTCTCCAGATAGCGGCGAAACTTCTCGGGCACGGAGGCGAGGGCCTCCTCGACGTACGCCTCGAACTGGGCGGGAGTGACGCGGGAGGAGGACATCGCGGCGAAGAGTTCGGCCCTCACCCCTGCCTCTCTCCCGGGGGGAGAGGGGCTGTGGCAAAGAGCCGCTCGAAATTCGCGGTCGTCGCCGAGGCTACGGTCTCCAGATCGAGGCCCTTGATCTCGGCAAGCTTGCGGGCTGTCTCGAGGAGGAAGGCCGGCTCACACGGCTTTCCGCGGTGGGGAACCGGCGCGAGGTAGGGCGTGTCGGTCTCGACGAGCATGGCCTCGAGGGGCAGGCCTCTGGCGGCCGCGCGGATGTTCTCCGCCGCGCGGAACGTGATCATGCCGGAGAAGGAGACGAGGTAGCCCAGCTCCAGAGCCGCGCGGGCGTACCCGGCGCTCTCGGTGAAAGAGTGAAAGACCCCGGGCCGCTCCCGCCGCGGCAGGCGCTCGAGCAGCGAGAGCAGCTCCCTGCCCGACTCCCGGTTGTGCAGGATCACCGGGAGCGAGAGCCGGCCCGCAAGATCGAGCATCCACTCGAGGACCTCGACCTGCCTGGGGCGCGGCGAGCGATCGTAATGAAAGTCAAGACCCACCTCTCCGATCGCGACGACGCGAGGGGTTCGGGCGAGCTCTTCCAGGGCGGCGCCGTCCCGCTTCGGG
>JBOGJK010000348.1:0-1501 GCA_050745345.1 Thermoanaerobaculia bacterium | reverse complement strand
TCCCCACACGGCGGCAAAGCCCGGCAGCAGCTCCGGGCGGGCGGCGATCGACTCGTCGAACCCGGCGTCCGCGTCAAAGAGCCTCCCCGACAGGGCGGCCGGCGGCACCGGGAAGACGCTCGGCTCGGGGAAGGCGTGGCGCGCGAGCTCGTCGTGCACGTAGACCGCGGCGAGCCCCGGCCCCTGCAGCTTCTCCGCGTAATAGGAGAGCGAGAGGCGCAGCTCCTGCGCGTGCTCCTCGCCTCCCTCCTCCGAGGGACGCTGCCGGAAGAAGAGCGGCTCCCCGTCTCGCGCGATGAGAAAGGAGAGGCATCCCGACGTCCGGTGGAGGAGGGCATAGTCGCCGCCGGAGCGGGCGCCCAACCGGGGGGCCAGCCCCTCGAAGAGAGCCAGGCTCGCGGGCGAGAGCAGCCCGACCCGCACCCCGAGCGCCTCGAACGCCCGCTCGATCGACTGGAGCGACTCGGCGGGCGCGGCTGCCACCAGCAGACGCCGTCCCCCGGCGCCGGGAGGCGGCATCGCGCCGAAGGCGACCGAGAGCTCCGAGGTCACTCCCGGCAGCAGCTTCTTGAGCTTCCAGCGCACCATCTCCCGGACGGCCTCCTCCGAATCGGGCAGCGTGTCGAAGTCGACCGGCAGGATGCGGGCCCAGGCGTCGGGGAAGACCACGCTGGCGCGCGACAGTCGCTCCTCCGAAAGTCGGCGCGCGGCGGTCACCGCCTCGGACAGCGCCTCCCGGGTGAAGAGCGGCGTTCCGGAGGGGGAGCTGCCGAGCGCGCCGCCGGGATAGGCGAAGGCGCGGGCCTCCGCGAACCCGACCGGCTCCTCGCGGCGAACCCGGGCGTATGTCACGCCGTCTCCCAGCAGGCAGAAGACGTGCGGCGGCACCACGGGACGCAGAAACGGGATCTTCACCGCTCCGCCCTGTCGACGGTCGGCTGTCGACTGTCGACTCCTCTATTCAACGAACGTCACCTTGTTGATCTCCTTCAGGGTCGTCGTCCCCTCGATGACCTTCTCGATCGCGGCGTCGCGCAGGAAGGTCATGCCCTCCTCCTTGGCGGCCTTCTTGATGTCCGCCGCCGGGCGGCGCTCCAGGATCAACCCGCGGATCCGGTCCGAGAGGTCGAGTAGCTCGGCGATCGCCATGCGGCCGTGAAAGCCGCTCCCGTCGCATTCGAGACACCCTTTCCCCTCGTAGAGGACGGCGCCCCGCACGGCCTCGGGCAGGAGTCCCGCCTCGTGGAGTGTCTCGACCACCCGAGCGGGGATCGGCTCCCGGCAGTGCGCGCAGATCTTGCGCACGAGTCGCTGCGCGAGGACACAGTTTAAGGCCGAGACGAAGTTGTACAGCTCCACCTTCATGTTCAGGAAGCGTCCGAGCACGTCCACGACGTTGTTGGCGTGCACCGTCGTGAAGACCAGGTGCCCCGTCAGGGCAGACTGCACGGCGATCTGCGCCGTCTCCTCGTCGCGGATCTCGCCCACCATGATCTTGTCC
>JBOGJK010000347.1:0-1652 GCA_050745345.1 Thermoanaerobaculia bacterium | reverse complement strand
CCTGGCCGCCCGCGTCGCCCTGGCCGCGGAGATGGCCCTGGCCGCCCGCGTCGCCCTGGCCGCGGAGATGGCCCTGGCCGCCCGCGTCGCCTTGGCGGCGCTGATCGTCTTGGCCGAGACCGCCGGGTTGTCGCCCAGGCTGCCGACCCGGATCTCACCCATCTCCTTGCCCGTGGCTTCCCTGATCTTGGCCTTCTGCTCGTCCGTCAGCTTGACTCTCACTTCGTTGCCCATGATTTCCTCCTTGTTGAAGTCCATGCATCGCAAGAAAGAGACCAGCCCGGAGCGAGTCCATGCGATTTCACAAGACACTCATTTCCAATGACTTCCGGGTCGAGTCTGGAGAGTGGAGAAGATTTTGGGGGAGGAATTCTCAACCGCTAGTTGAAATCTTCAACCTACTCAGAGTCCGTATTTCCGGCACAGGTACTTGATCTGGTTGGCGTCGAGCCCCAGACGCCGGGCGGCCTCGGCCTTTACGCCGCCCGACCGGGCGATGGCGTCGGTCAGGAGCCCGCGCTCGAACTGCTCGACCGCCCTGGCAAACGGCAGGCCCTCGGCCTGTGACGCCGCCGGCCGGCCACGCAGCACCCGCGGCAGGTCCTCCTCGCCTATCTCCTCCCGGTCGGAGAAGAGGACCAGCATCTCGATGACGTGCTCGAGCTCCCGGACGTTCCCCTTCCAGGGGTGCTGCCGCAGCCGTTCGAACACCGCGGGCTGAAGAAACCGGCCCGGCCGGCGGTGGCGGGCGCCCGACTTGGCGAGAAAGTGCTCGCAGAGGATGGGGAGGTCTTCGAGCCTCTCCCGCAGGGGCGGGATCCGCAGCGGGATCGTGTTGACGCGGTAGAAGAGGTCCTCGCGAAAGGCCCCCTGGGCCACACGAGCCTCCAGGTCCTCGTTGGTCGCCGAGATCAGACGCAGGTCCACCGGGATCGCGCGCCGCCCTCCCACCCGCTCGATCTGACGCGACTCGATCGAGCGCAGCAGCTTCGCCTGGACGGCCGGAGAGAGCGTCCCGACCTCATCCAGGAAGAGCGTGCCGCTGCTGGCGAGCTCGAAGCGCCCGGGCCGCGAGGAAACCGCGCCGGTGAAGGCGCCCTTTTCGTGCCCAAAGAGCTCGGATTCA
Organism: Thermoanaerobaculia bacterium; assembly: GCA_050745345.1. Taxonomy (GTDB): domain Bacteria; phylum Acidobacteriota; class Thermoanaerobaculia; order UBA5066; family Gp7-AA6; genus DATBFU01. Next base: position 526 of record JBOGJK010000347.1, on the reverse strand, counting down.
GCGAGCGACTCGGGCAGGGCCGCGGCATTGACGGCCACGAAGGGGCGGTTGGACCGGGGGCTACCGTCGTGAATGGCGTGGGCCACCAGCTCCTTGCCCGTCCCGCTCTCCCCAACGATCAGCACGGTCGCGTCCGAAGGCGCGACCCTCCGGATGTCCTCCAGGAGGCGGCGCATTGGAGGGCTCTCCCCGACCAGGCGGTCGAAGGGGCCGGCCGGCCGCGCCTGGAGCAGCAACGCCCGGTTCTCGGAAAGCAGGCGCCGCCGCTCGAGCGCCCGCCCCAGGATCACCAGCAGCTCCGCCGGGTCCACCGGCTTGCGGAAGAAATCGAAGGCGCCGAGCTCGATCGCCTTGAGGGCCTCCTTGCGCTCGCTCTCTCCGGACATGACCACGACCGTCGCGTCCGGGTCGAGGCGGCGCGCCTCCCGCAGCAGGCCGAACCCCTCCTCGACGGTCCCGGACGGGGGAAGGCGCAGGTCGAAGAGGTAAACGTCGGGTCGGGAGTCCAGACGCGCCCGCCCTTCCA
>JBOGJK010000346.1:0-2468 GCA_050745345.1 Thermoanaerobaculia bacterium | reverse complement strand
GAAAAGCTCCTTCCCGTCCCGGCTCCAGACCGGGTTGCCGCCGCCGGCGGTCGAGACCTGCCACTTTCCTCCGGGGCCCGGAAAGGCGCGGACGTACACTTCGAGTCTCCCCGACTCGTCCGAGCTGTAGGCGAGCCACCGGCCGTCGGGCGAGAAGCGGCTGGCCACCTGAAGCGGGCCTTCGGTCTCGAAAGGGAAGACCTTGCGCTGTGCGGTGTCGAGGATCCAGAGCTGCGTGTTTCTCTTTCCTCGGGCCTGAATGACTTCGAAGGACAGGTAGCGCCCGTCGGGGGACCAATCGTGGGGATAACGATCGTCGGGGGACTCGGCGAGCATCTCTTCCTTTCCGCCGTCGAGCGGCTTGACCCACAGGTCGCTGCGAGCCCCCTTCGACTTCCGGTCGGAGGCGAAGACGATGCGAGTCCCGTCCGGAGACCACGTCGGAGCCGCTTCGTGCGCCGGACTGAAGACGAACTTGGTGCCGGCCCCGCTCGCGGCATCGTAGACCTGGATCTCCGACGTGTCGCGCCCCGCGTCGAGGACTTCCGCGGCGATTCGCCGGCCATCGGGAGACAGGCGCGGATTGCTGATCAAGCCGGGCTCCCCCACCGAACCGACCTGCTTGCCTGCGCGGTCGAGCCAGAGCAGCCGCGAGGGAGTCAGAAACGCCGGCGCCGCAACCAGAACGCCGTTCTCGGAGACGGAGAAGGGCCAGTAAGCTGCCCACCCGTAGAGACCGAGCTTCTGGGCGATCGGCGTCGGCTCACCCTTCACTTCGAACCGGGACAGATCGAAGTCCTGAGCCAGCAGCGTCCCATCCCGCACGTAGAGCAGACGGCCGGAAGCGTAGCGGGCGGCGGAGGCGACGCGTACCACCGCTCTGTCTCCCTTTCCGTCGAGCGAGCCCACGCGGATCGAGTTGGCGGGATTGTCGGGCGGCGCGCTGAGGTTCGCTGCCATGTAGAGAAAGTGCCGGCCGTCGGGGAGGAAGTAGGGATAGCGGTGAGCGGTCTCGTGGCGCGAGGCATCCGGTTTGGTCAACGGGACGGCCTGGCCCCCAGCGGCGGAAACGCGGAAGAGCCCCGCGGTCGGAGCCGGTGCGAAAACGATCGTCCCTTCGCGATTCCAGGTTCCTCCGGTGCCCCGCTCCGCGTCGCAGACCGTCAGAACGGCCCCTCCGGAGGGATCAATGCGCTTGAGCTTCCCTTCGGAGAAGAAGCCGATGAAGCGGCCGTCGGGCGACCAGAAGGGGAAGTAAGCGTTCTCGGCCCCCGGCAGCCGCTCGGCGGAGGAGCCGTCGAGGCGGCGAATCCAGAGTGACGGCTGCGCCCCCGGGAGAGAAGCCGTGAATGCGAGGCGCGTTCCGTCCGGCGAGACGGCGAGGTCCCCCAGAAACATCTGCTCCGGCAGCGCCAGCGTCGCCCGCACCGCGGGAAGGGGCCGCGGCGCCCGGCGCAGATATGCGATCGCGAGCACGAAGGCTGCGAGCGTCGCGATCCCGAAGCCGACCCACGCCAGGCGCTCGCGGTTCTTGCGCCGGGCGACGACCGGCGCCGCGACACCGGCCTGCGAGCCGACCTGCGCGATCCACTCGAGCTCCCCTGTCAGATCGTGCGCCGTCTGCCAGCGGTCCTCCGGGTCCTTCGCCAGACAGGTTCGGACGACGCGGTCGAGCGCCGGCGGGAGGAGCGGCTGCACCGACGAGATCGGCGGCGGCTCGTGCTCCAGGATCGCCGCGATGAGAGAAGCCCGGCTCCCGGCCGAGAAGGCCTTCTGTCCCGTGGCCATCTCGTAGAGCACCGCCCCGAAGGAGAAGATGTCGCTGCGGGCGTCCGCTTCCTTCCCCTCGATCTGCTCGGGCGCCATGTACTGAAAAGTCCCGAGGATCGTCCCGCGCTCGGTCAGAGGAGCCGCCGGGGAGGCTTCGGTCCCCAGGCGCGAGAGGCCGGTCGAGGAGACGGGGTCTGCCGCCGGCCGCAGCTTCGCCAGGCCGAAGTCGAGCAGTTTCACGCCCGACCTGGTCAGCATGATGTTGCCGGGCTTCAGATCCCGATGGACGATCCCCTGCCGGTGCGCCTTGTCCAGGGCATCGGCGATCTCGACGGAGTAGCGCAGGAGCTGGTCGGTCGGGATCCTTCCGCGCAGCAGGCGGTCCGCGAGTGTCTCGCCTTCCAGAAACTCCATGACGAGAAACTCGGTGCCGGCCTCCGAGCCGACGTCGTAGAGCGCGCAGATGTGCGGGTGCGAGAGGGCCGAGATGGCCCTGGCCTCTCGCTCGAAACGCTGCTTCAGCTCCGCGCTCTCGGAGAGGTGCGGCGGCAGGACCTTGATCGCGACGGTGCGCTCGAGCCGCGTGTCGCGCGCCTTGTACACCTCTCCCATCCCCCCGGCGCCGACGGGGGTCTGGATCTCGTAGGGGCCGAGACGGGTTCCGGCCGACAGCGTCAAAATCGGGCACAGCCTACAAC
>JBOGJK010000345.1:0-2856 GCA_050745345.1 Thermoanaerobaculia bacterium | reverse complement strand
GAGAAGGCCTTCTTGTAGGCCTCGAGCATCCGGATGACGTCGCCCCCGTCCTCCTCGTCGCCGACGAAGAGTCGCCGCTTGACGTTGCCGGCCTCGCCGGAGGGCTTGATGACGTAGCGGCCCGGGTTCTCGGCGACATGCTGGATCGCCCCGTCGAAGGATTCGAATTCGCGGTACGGGATGATGGAGATGCCCGCCTTCTTCAGCTCCTCCTGCCCGAAGGAGCGGTCGTCCTCCAGCCGGTCGGTGTAGGGGCTGCCGCCGACGACGGCTTTGCCCTGCGCGCGAAGCGTCTTCGCCTTCTCCCCCTGGCCGAGCGTGTCGTCGAAGACGATGACGTCGGCCCACGCGGTGTCCGCCTCCCAGTCATCTGACTTGGGGACGAACCCGTCGGCGATGTCCTTCTCCTTCTCGTCGGCGATGAAGTAGCGGACCTCGTGCCCTTCCTTCAAGACCTGCCAGGCGATGTCCCCGACGAGCCCCGAGAGGGAGACGAAGAGGAACTTGCGCTTCTTTTCCATCGTTCGGCGGCGGGGATTCTAACCCGAGACTTTCCTCACTCGGCGGTCTCGGTCAGCGGCAGCGGTCCCGCCGGCACGTCGCGCCGCTCCGTCGTCCTCCCCGAAGGCCAGCGCACCGCGACCCGGTCGGCTCTCTCGCGGTCCCCGAGGCCGAAGTAGAGCGCCTTCGAGCCGGAGGAGAGAAAGGAGTAGCCCGCGGACACGACCTGCGAGCGACGTCGGCCTCCCGCCTCGACGGTTACGACAGCGCCCAGGGCCTCGCGGGTCGACCTGTAGCGTCCGGGGGCCGCCGGCTCTCCCTCCAGGGAGACGACGAGCGCCTTCGCTTTCGACGGGTTCCGGTTGATCCAGAGGGCCGGCGGCTGCAGGAACCCGGTGGCGAAGAGATCTGGCGCGCCGTCTCCGTCGGCGTCCGTCACGACGAGGCCGCGCTGGTTGGCCGTCGACTCGAGCCCGGTCACGGCCGCGAGCTCGTCGAAGCGGCGGCCATCCCGGTTTCGGTAGAAGCGCTTGGGGGGCCTTCCCCAGAGCGAGTCTTCGCCGAACTGCCCGATCGGGATCCCCTTCTCGAACTTCTTGAACTCGGCCGACATCAGGTTCCAGAAGTCGATCTCGCGCTCCCGCTCGTTCTTGCCGGTCACCATGCCGTTGACGACGAAAAGGTCGGGCCGGCCGTCGAGGTCGGCGTCCACGAAGACGCACCCCCAGGACCAGGAGGTGTCCCAGACGTCCGCCTCCTCCGATGCGCGCTCGAAGCGGCCGCCGCCGAGATTGCGGAAGAGAGAGGAGCCTCTGGACAGCAGCTTCAACCGCCGCCAGATCAGCGGGCGGAAGAGCCCGTACGGCAGCTCCGGCATCGGGTACCGCCGGTCGCGCAGGAACCAGTTGAGAGGAAACGAATAGTTCGAGACGTAGAAGTCAAGCCGCCCGTCGCCGTCGTAATCGTCGATCGCGACACCCATGCCGAAGCCGGGATCGAGCACGCCGGCTTTCATGCCGAGGTTGCGGAAGGTGCCGTCGCCCTGGTTGCGCAGGTAGGTGTTGTTTCCGAAATCGTTGGCGACGTAGAGGTCGGGCCAGAGGTCGCCGTCGAGGTCTCCCGCCTGGAGCGCGAGGGCCCAGCCCGTGTCGTCGGTGCGCGACTCCTTCGACACGTCGGTAAACGTGCCGTCCCCGTTGTTGCGGAAGAGGTGGTTGGGCGGCGCGTTGTCCGCCTGGATGTTCGGGCCGCGGTCGGTCGGGCCGTAGACGAGCACAGAGAGGTCCGGCCAGCCGTCCCGGTCGTAGTCCAGGGCGGCGGCCGAGGTGCAGTAGTCGTTCAGGGCCACCCCCGCCTTTTTCCCGACCTCCTCGAAGGAGCCGTCTCCGCGGTTGCGGTAGAGGAGGTTTAGACGGTCGAGGTAGGTGACATAGATGTCCGTGCGGCTGTCGTTGTCGAAGTCGAAGGCGAGCGCGCCGATGCCCTCTCCCTCCTGCCCTGCGACCCCGGCCTGCCTCGTGACCTCCTCGTAGGTCGCGTCGCCGCGGTTGCGATAGAGGCGGTTGCCGTCGCCTCCGGCGAGGAAGAGGTCCTCCCGTCCGTCGCCGTCGAAGTCGAGCACCGCCACCCCCGGCGGCATGTGCTCGCCCGGGATCGGGATGTTCTTGGGCGCGTTGGGGAGAAACGCGCGGTGGACCCGGTCGAGGCCGGCCTTCACTCCCCGCTCTTCGAAGAGCGGCTCCGTCGCGGAGGCGGTCATCCAGCTCTCCAAGGAGGCGGAGAGCATGCGCCAGGCGCCTTTTCGATCCGGCGCCGGCGAAAGAACCGCGCGGACCTTGCCCCCTTCCTGCCGCAGCTCTCCGGCGACGCCGCGGCCGGTCAGGAGCAGCCCGAAGACCACCTCCCGCCGCTCGCCCCACCGGTGGAAGTCGAAGAGCACGTTGTCCGTGCGCCCGAGCGAGGAGAACCGCGCCCGAATCTGCCCGAGCCGGGCTCGCAGGGCCTCCGAGCCCCCTCTTCCCCCGGGAGAGGGTCGGGGTGAGGTCGCTGCCTCGCGGTACACCGCGACTTCCAGCGGCTCTCTCGCCTCGACCTTCTCCATCGCGTCGCCCGGCAGCGGCCCGCTCCAGACGAATTCGGCGGCCCAGAGACTCGGATCGGCGGCTCCCGCCTTCCAATCCTCCAGGAGCTCCTGCGCGAAGACCGAGACGCGGTCGGAGTAATCGTCGAGAGTCGGAAGCGGCTGCCCCCGGCGCGACGCGCAGGCGGGCAGGAGCGACGCCGCGGCGAGGAGCACCGGCAGTCGGCGGCGTCGGGGCACCGCGAAAATATAATCGACCGGTGGGGTCAACCGTG
>JBOGJK010000344.1:0-2377 GCA_050745345.1 Thermoanaerobaculia bacterium | reverse complement strand
CTCCTAGGGGGCGGGAGTCGCTTCCTCCGACTTCCTGGTGAGAAGCCCCAGCAGCTTGCCGGCCGGCCCGGAGGCGGCGTAGGTCAGGGCGAAGGTCAGCAGGGCGATCTTTGGCGAGAAGCCGATGACGACGAACGCCGCCGCGATGACCGGGAGGATCCAGGCCGGCCGGCGGCGCCGCAGATCCAGGTCCTTGAACGACCGATAGCGGACTGTGGAGATCATCAGATAGGAGACGACCACCGTCAGGACGAGCAGGCCCCCCATCCAGAGCCGCGAGACCAGCCGGTCGGGGGTCGCCAGCACCAGGGTCGAGATCGTCGCGGCGGCCGCGGGGATCGGCAGGCCGACGAAGTAACGCTTGTCGACCACCTTCGCCTGGATGTTGAAGCGCGCCAGACGCATCGAACCGCACACGACGAAGAGGAAGGAAGCGAGCCACCCCATCCGGCGAAAGTCCGCCAGCCCCCAGGCGTAGGCGAGAACCGCCGGTGCCACGCCGAAGGAGACCAGGTCGGCCAGCGAGTCGTACTCCTCTCCGAAGGCGGAAGTCGAGTTGGTCAGCCGAGCGATCCGGCCGTCGAGAGCGTCGAGCACCGAGGCCCCGATGATCAGCCCCGCCGCCGCCTCGAAGGTCCCCCGGATCGAGGCCCAGATGGAGAGGTAGCCGCAGAAGAGGTTGCCGACGGTGAAGAGAGTCGGGAGAACGAAGAGCCCGCGGGAGAGTCGCTCGCGCGACGAGACCTTCATGGGGAGGTCGTGAGACGGGAGACGGCAGACGGGAGAGGACGGCACGCCAGGAATCGCCTCTCGCCTTCCGTCTTCCGTCTTCCGTTTCCCGGCTCCATCACTTCCACCGCGCAATTCCCGTCTGACCCGCCTTCACTTTGTCCCCCTTCTTCACCAGGACCTCGCACTCGTCCGGGACGAAGAGGTCCACGCGCGAGCCGAACTTGATCATCCCGATCCGCTGGGCCCGCGCGAGGTCCATTCCCGGCCGAGGGTAGAAAACGATGCGGCGCGCAAGGGCTCCGGCGATCTGCTTGAACGTGACGCTGCCCCGCGCGCCCGCGACGGTGATCCGATTCTGTTCGTTCTCGGCGGAAGCCTTCTCCTGAAAGGCCGCGCGTTTGCGGCCGGGCGCGTAAAGGTAGTGCGTCAGGCGACCCGCGATGGGCGAGCGGTTGACGTGGCAATTGAAGACCGACATGAAGATCGCGACGCGCCGCCCGGCGCCCGCGGGCGCCTCACCGGCGGCCTCGACGGAGAGGACGGTGCCGTCGGCCGGCGAAACGATCGTCTCCTCGCCCCCCTCCGGGGAGCGCTCGGGGTCGCGGAAGAACTGGATCAGAAAGGCGAGCGCGAGGAGGAAGACCCCGGCGGCGACCGGAAGCCCGGCGAGATGGGCGGCCGCGGCGGCCGCGAGCGCCACGGCGAGGAGGGGCCACCCCTCCCGGGCGACCGGGATCTTCAGTGAACGACCCCGCTCCGGTGGTTTCGAGCGATCGCCTCCATTCGGTCCTTCAGGAGCAGCTTCTCCTTCTTCAGGCGCTTTTCCTCGAGCTCTTCGTCCTCGGAAAGGCGGGACTTGCCGGCGAGGGCCTGGAGCCGCTGCTCGTGGCTGCGGTGCGCTTCGAGCAGGCGGCGATATTCCGCGTCCATCTCCGTCAGGTCCTCCGAATGAGTCTGGCTCATCGCTCGATCCTCCTTTGTTTTTTCGGATGGGGACGGGGGAGAAACGGAAGGGTCACGGACAGAGTCTAGCGGCGGAAAAAGGTCGTTTCAACCACCGGTACGGAGTCGAGCGCCAGGACCAGGGCGAAGGCGTCCTCGCCGTCCTGGTAGTAGCCCTTGCGCCGGAAGGCCTCGCGGAAGCCGTAGGAGCGGTAGAACTCGCGGGCGGGGGTGTTGGAGGCGCGGACCTCCAGCGTCACGGTGGCCGCCCGGACCCCCCGCGCGCGCGCCAGCGCGTCCTCGAGCAGGATCCTCCCGTAGCCAAGCTGCCGCAGGCGCGCGTCGGTGGCGATCTTGTTGATGTGGAACTCGTCGTAGAGCGAGATCGCGAAGAGGTACCCGCCGACCACGGGAGGCGGCCCGTCCGGGCGATGGAGAACGCGGGCGTAGCGAAAGGACTCGGCGAGCTCGCTCTCGAAGAACTCGCGCTTCCACGGCACCGGGAAGGACTCCTGCTCGATTCGCGCGATTTCCTCCAGATGGCGCGAATCGGCGGGGACCAGGCGGTAGTCGGCGTTGTCCGGCCTACGGAGCGCCAATCTTCTCCTCCGCCGCGCTCGCCCGCGCGTAGATCGGCTCCAGGGGACCCGGGCGCCGGGGCCGAGGCGCCCGCGCGCAGGCACGGGCCAGCGCTTCCACAGGG
>JBOGJK010000343.1:0-2422 GCA_050745345.1 Thermoanaerobaculia bacterium | reverse complement strand
TCGGTGAAGCAGACGCGGAAGATGTAGTCCCCCTTCTTCGTCACCTCGACGTTGGTGGAGGAGGGGGAGACCATCGGGACCCGATGGCTCTGCGCGATCGGCGCGGCCGCGAGCGACCGCGACGAGGCGTTCTCCCCGATCAGAGCCACGACGTGATCGCGGGTGATCAGCTTCGAGACGGCCGAGGCGGCCTCCGCCGGCTCGTTGCGGTCGTCCTCGACGTACAGGTCGAGAGGCACTCCGAGGGCACCCCCCGCGCGGTTGATCTCCTCGATGGCGAGACGCGCGCCGTTTCTCCCGGACTGCGCGAAGGTGGCCTGCGGCCCGGTCAGCGCTCCGAAGAACCCGATCGGGATTCCCTGCCTCGAGGGACCCTTCTCCTGCGCGCAGGAGGCCAGTCCGAGCGCGGCGAGCAGGAGACCCGGCACGGCGAGAGCGCGTCGCACGGGCGGGATTCTACGCAGAACGCCGCGGGGTCGAGGGAACTGACACCCCGGGTCGGGGCTGATAGGCTATGCCGCTCCTCGAGGCTGAGAAAGGAACATGAGTTCCAGCAAGACCTACGACGTCGCGATCATCGGTTCGGGGCCCGGAGGCTACGTCGCCGCGATCCGGGCCGCGCAGCTCGGAATGTCCGTCCTGGTCATCGAGCGCGAGTCGCGCCTGGGCGGTGTGTGCACGCTGCGGGGCTGCATTCCCACCAAGGCGCTCCTGCACACGGCGGACCTTCTGGAGGAGGCGCGGCACGGCGCCGAGGTGGGTGTCGCGGCCAGGGAAGTGCGGCTGGACCTGCCGGCGGCGATGAAGCACAAGGAGAAGGTGGTCCGCCAGAGCTCCAACGGCGTGGCCTACCTGATGAAGAAGAACCGCGTGGACGTCGTCAACGGGTTCGGTCGGATTGCCGGAGTCGGGCGAGTCTCCGTGGCGGGTCCGGACGGCGCGGAGACGGCGTACGCCGCTAGGAACATCATCGTGGCCACGGGTTCCGCGCCCCGCGGGCTCCCGGGCATCGAGATCGATCACCAGACGGTCCTCTGCTCCGACTCCATCCTGGAGCTCCCGGAGGTGCCCAAATCGCTGCTGGTGATCGGGTCGGGCGCCGTGGGCGTCGAGTTCGCGTCGATCTACTCCCGGTTCGGCAGCAAGGCGACGATTCTGGAGGTCCTGCCGCGGATCGTCCCGGTCGAAGACGAGGACATCTCGCGGGAACTCGCGGCCTCCTTCAAGCGGCAGGGGATGACGGTCTACGTGGACGCGCGCGTCGAGCGCGTGACGCGCACCGAGGTGGGTGTCGAGGTCCTCGCACGCACCTCGGCGGAAAAGACGGAAACGATGCGTGCCGAGAAGGTCCTGCTCGCCGTCGGGCGAAAGCCCCTTTCGGAAGGAATCGGGCTCGAGGCCGTCGGGATCGCGACCGAGCGCGGCTACATCCCCGTGGATCCCACCATGCGGACGAACGTCCCCGGGATCTATGCCATCGGGGACGTCGTCCCGACGCCCTGGCTGGCGCACGTCGCCTCGGCCGAGGGCATCGTGGCGGTCGAGCACATGGCGGGCCGGCAGACCATTCCGCTGAACTACGACCAGGTGCCCGGCTGCACCTACTGCTCCCCCGAGGTCGCCTCGATCGGGCTGACTGAGGCGAGCGCGCGCGAGCGCGGGTACGACGTCGCGGTCGGCAAGTTTCCCTTCACGGCGATTGGAAAGGCGCGGATCGTCAATGAAACAGCCGGCTTTGTGAAGATCGTCGCGGAAAAGAAGTACGACGAAGTCCTGGGCGTCCACATCATCGGTCCGGCGGCGACCGAGCTGATCGCCGAGGCAGGCGCGGCGATGAGGCTCGAGGCGACCTCCGAGGATATGGTGCGCACGATCCACGCCCACCCGACGCTCTCGGAGGCGATTCACGAGGCCGCCGAAGCAGTCTCGGGCCACGCCATACATGTCTGAAGCCGGGCCGGGCGAGTACTCGCCACGCGCCGTGACCGCGCCGCCGCCCGGCCCGGGAAGAAAGTTTTCAAGCTATCCCGGCGAGGTGAGTCGCGGGGCCGGAGGGACGGGCGTCTCGCCGTCACCATTCGGCTGCCCGGCGCCGGCAAGAGGAGTTTCAAGCTAGCCCGGCGAGGTGAGTCGCAGGGCCGGAGTGTCCTCTCCCGGAAAGAGACTCTCTACTGCGGGTTGGGCTCTGGAGCGCGCGGGACATCACCCGGCGCGGCCTGCACGGCGGGCGCCGGTGGATGGGCGATCGTCTTGCCTTCCACGTAGTCGTTGGGTGACGCGGGATACGCCATGGTGGAGCCGGGCACGAGCTTCGAGTCCCAGCTCGGGTTGTAGGCGCGGTTCGGGTTGAAAAGCGCCGTGCCGTCCGGGCGCGCTCCGGGGGGGGCCAGCGCGACAGCCTTTCCGCCGGCCGCGCCGGCGC
>JBOGJK010000342.1:0-3054 GCA_050745345.1 Thermoanaerobaculia bacterium | reverse complement strand
ATGGGTCTGGGCGACGTCAAGATGCTCGCGATGGTGGGGGCGTTCCTCGCGCCGCCGGGGGTCGTCGTGACGGTGCTTCTCGCCTCGGTCTGCGGGAGCTTTCTCGGACTCCTGCTGATCGCCGCCGGCCGGGGAAGCCTGGCGACCCGCCTCCCCTTCGGCGTCTTTTTGGCCCTCGGGGCCATCGCGGCCCTCTTCGCCGGGGGGTCCCTGCTGCACGCCTACCGCTCGCTCTGGCCCTCCTGAGCGCGTAGGCCGTCCGGCTTCAGGTAGATCCATCGGTGCGGCATGTCCACGAAGGCGTGGAACCGCAGGAGAAGCGGTGTGCCGACCGCGCCGTCGTCGCCCCACTCGGGATCGAAGCCGATGGCGTCGGGCAGCGCCGGGACCGGCGGCAGGCGGAGCGTGCCCCAGACGAGGCCGGACAGCGTCGAGCGGCGCGGGTCGAGCCCCAGCTCCCGAGAAACGCTCGAGGGGAAAGCCAGGGGAGAAGGCATTCTGACGCCGGCCCGCAGGCGCAGGCGCCGGCCGGACCGGTAGAGGATCGCGACCGGGAGGTTGCCGTCGTCGTCGAGGACGTTTCGCCCGAAGCCCTCGGGCGGCACGAAGCGCGCGGGATCGTGAAGGCGCAGGCGGCGGCCCGAAGGGTCGATCTCGACCACCGTCTCGCGAAAGAGCGTTCCGCCCGCCACGGCGTCGATCCCATCGGAGCCGGGTTCGGCGATCTCGGCGTGGAGCGCGGTCATCGCGAGAGCGCCGACCCGAAGCGACACGCCCTCGGCCAGGAGGCGGCCGAAGACGTCGCGGCGTCCCGAGAGCCCGGCCTTCCGGGCGAAGGCGGGCGAGATGACGAGCGGCCCGCTCCTGTTCGCGTCGATCGCGAGCCGGGCCTCGACGCCGCGGATCGTTCCGGGAAAGGAAACGCCTCCCGCCTCCTCGGAGAGCTCCGCCTCGGCGTAGGGTTGCGAGAAGGCGCCGTGCCCGCCTCCGACCGCGGGGTCGGGCAGTCGGCGGGTGGGCAGACCGATCCAGATGATCTGGCCCCTGGCGGGGATCCGGGAGAGGTCCCCGATCCGGGTCGGGCTCTCGAACTCGAGGTGGAAGCGCGGCGAGACGGCCGCCACGAGCGCGCTCGTCTTCCGGTCGAAGACGAGCCGCAACGAGTTGCCTCCGCGGGGGCGCAGGCGCAGGGACAGGGTGGCCTCGTCGGTGGGACCAAGCGAGAGCTTCGCCCGCTCCCGGTCGGTGAACAGGTAGGCGCGGCGCCAGAAGTAGGAGCGGGTCGCGAGCTCGGCGAGCATCGGCTCCGAGCCCACCCGGGTCACACCGTCCTCGTCGATGAAGAAGGCTTTCCCGGCCTGGATGCCGCGGACGGTCGCGATACCCGCCGACGCTACGGTCTCGCGGTAGCGCGCCCCCTCCCATTCGATCTCCACGGTCCCTGCCTCTCCGCCGGCGGGGCTTGCGGCGGTCAGAAGGACTCGGATCGAGCCGGCCTCCGGCAGGGGTCGTACCGAGGCGGCAATCCGATGCTCCTCCAGCACGCGCTGGGCGACGCGCGTCGAGGCGTCGCGGCCGCAGGCGCTCGAGAGGAGGGCCGCGGCGGTCACCAGCATCGCGCCGGCGGAGCGAGGGAAATCCGCTAAACGGATGCTTTCGTAGCGGTTTAGGGCGCCTGCCGAACCGCCTCGGGTCCTCCGGCGCCGGGCGCGCGCGAGCCACACGCCTTCCTGCCGCGCTCGGCCGGCGTCGCGGCGGTGTTCCGGTCTTCGCGGCGAAGGGCGGCTCGTCATGCGGAAGAGGGCCGAATCTTAGCGCGGCGGCGGCGCCGGCGTCCGGTCGGACCCGGACCCGAAAAAGAAGAATCTCGGACGAATTTTTTGCTTGCGTTTCCGCGCGCCGAGTAGAATACCCAACCGTTTCGATTCGCCGGATGCGGCGATTCTAATTTTCGAAGAAGGGGTAGTGAACATGGCAAAAGACGGGAAGGCGCTCTCCAAGTCCTCGATCGCGGATCATCTGGCCAAGTCCACCGGCACGACCAAGAAGCAGGCGACCCAGTTCCTCGACGACCTCACGGCACTGGCCTACAAGGAGGCGAAGAACAGCTTCACGATTCCGGGTGTCGGCAAGCTCGTGCTCGTGAATCGCAAGGCCCGCATGGGCCGCAACCCGGCGACGGGCGAAGAAATCAAGATCCCCGCCAAGCGCGTCGTCAAGTTCCGGGTTTCCAAGAAGGCGAAGGACGCCATCCTGGGACCGAAGAAGTAGGCGCCGGTTCCGGCGGAGAAAAGAGCGGCCCGCGGGGCCGCTTTTTTTTTGCGCTGGGTTATCCTGATCGGGATGCTCCGTCGGACAGGTCTTCTGGCGGCCCCGCTGCTCGCCCTCGCCCTCGAGGCCTCCGCAGAGCCTCCGGACCATCCCGTCTGGCCCCTGACGCTTCGCGACGGGATCCCGGCCAGCCTGCCCGGATGGGACGCCGCGCCGCGGGACCCGCTGCCCGACAGCGACGAGAACGAGATGGGGACCTACACCGAGGTCTCCCGCTTCTTCCAGAAGATCGAGCCGTCCACTGCGCGCCAGTTCCGGATCGTCGTGCAGGACTACGGGAAGGGAAGCGACGTCGACCGCTCGATCCGAAAGGCCGTGACCGAGGCGGGGAAGGCGCCCGGAGTCGAGACGGCCGAGGTCAAGATCGGCGGGCTGCCGGCCTACGCGGTCACCGACCGCTCGCAGGGCTTGCCCACGACGCTCGTGACGGTCGTGGTCTCGCCGGGCCGCCTGGTGCTCGGCCAGGGCTCGAATGTCGAGCGCGAGGAGGCCGTCAAGCTGCTCGGCCGCGTCGACTACGCCCGCGTGGCGGCGGCGAAGTAGGGGAGCGGGCCGATCGCTTCTCCCGTCACGATCCGCCGCGCGCGTCCCGAGGATGGGCCGCGGATGCTCGAGCTCGACCGAGAGCTCGCGCGCTTCGAGAGGCTTCGCCCTCCCGACGACCAAGAAGGGGCGCGGCTTCTCTCCTGGGTCTTCGACACGAAGCGGCTCGAGGCGCTCGTG
>JBOGJK010000341.1:0-2600 GCA_050745345.1 Thermoanaerobaculia bacterium | reverse complement strand
GCCGAGGACGTCGCGGCGCTCCACACGAAGAAGAACGTCCCGATCTACTACGTCGAGGAAGACGCGCGGGAGCGGGGCCTTGACGAGTCGAGCCGGATCGAGCTGGGCGAGGGCGTGCCGCGCTCGGGTCTGCCGAAGTTCGTCGCCGCCTACGACCGGGTGTTCCACTGGTGATACAAGGCCGAGAATCCCCGTATGAGGCTTCTGGATGCGGTCGGAAACACGCCGCTGCTCGACCTGTCGAAGGTCGCGCGCGATGTGCCGGGACTGCGCCTGCTCGCCAAGGCCGAGTTCGCCAACCCGGGCGGAAGCGTCAAGGACCGGCCGGCGCGGGCGATGCTTCTGGAGGGCGTGGCGCGCGGGCTGCTCGCGCCGGGCAGGACGATTCTGGAGGCGACCTCCGGCAATACGGGCATCGCCGACGCGATGCTGGGCAGCGCCATGGGCTATCCCGTGACGCTCTGCGTTCCGGGAAGGACCTCCGCCGAGAGCAAGGTGGCGATGCTACGCGCCTACGGGGCCCAGATTATCTTCACGGACCCGCTCGAGGGGGCCGACGGATCGATCCGCGCGGCGCGCTCGCTCGCGGCGGCCGAGCCGGAGAAATACTTCTATCCCGACCAGTACTCGAACCCCGCCAACTGGCGGGCGCATTTCGAGACGACGGGCCCGGAGATCTGGCGGGATACCGGGGGAAGGCTCACGCACTTCGTGGCCGGCCTCGGGACGACCGGGACCTTCTGCGGCGTGACGCGGTTCTTGAAGTCGAAGAGCGCCTCGATCGTCTGCGTCTCGATGCAGCCCGACGGGCCGTTACACGGCCTGGAGGGGATGAAGCACATGGGCTCGCAGATGGTGCCGCCCATCTACGACCCGACGCTCGCCGACGAGGAGGTGACCGTCGAGACCGAGGCGGCCTATGTCATGTGCCGCCGCCTGGCGCGCGAGGAGGGGATCTTCGTCGGCCCCTCCTCCGGCGCCAACGTCGCGGCGGCGGTGCGCGTGGCGCGGGAGACCCCGGCGGCCGCGACGGTCGTCACGATCCTCTGCGACGGCGGCGGGAGATACCTCTCCCAGGACTTCTGGAGCGCCTCGTGATCCGGATCTCGCGGGTCGCGGAGGAGGCGATCCGGGAGCACGGCCGCAGCGCCTATCCCGAGGAGTGCTGCGGGGCGCTTCTGGGAGAGAAGCGAGGGGGCGAGGACCGGGTCCTGCGCGCCGAGCCGGCCGAGAATGTCCGGAAGGACAGGCGCCAGAGGCGGTTCCGCATCGCTCCGGAGGAGTACCTGCGGCTCGAGAGGCTCGCCGGCGCCGAGGGGTGCGCGCTGCTCGGCTTCTACCACTCCCACCCGGACCATCCGGCCGTCCCCTCCGAGTACGACCGGGAACACGCGCTTCCCTTCTTCCATTATGTTGTTCTGGGAGTGGCCTCGGGAGAGCCCGGCCAGATGGCCTCCTGGGTGCTCTCGGAAGACCGGCGGGTCTTCGACCGGGAGGAGCTCCAGCCCGCCGAAGCCGGAGATTGAGACATGCCGAAAGTCCATCTGCCCACACCGCTTCGTCCTTACGCGGGGGGAGCGTCGAGCGTCGAGGTCCCGGGGACCACGGTCGCCGAGGCGCTGGAGGGGCTGGTCTCCCGCCACGAGGCGCTGCGCCGCCACCTCTACGACGAGGCCGGGAAGCTTCGTTCCTACGTCAACGTCTACCGAAACGAAGAGGACGTCCGGTATCTCCAGGACGGCGCGACAGCGGTTTCCGACGCCGATTCGGTCTCGATCATCCCCTCGATCGCGGGAGGCGCCTCGCCTCCCGTGGCCGTCGAGCCGCCCGCCCTCTCCAACGAGGAGATCCGCCGCTACTCGCGCCACCTGATCATGCCGGAGGTGGGACTGGAGGGGCAGAAGAAGCTGAAGGCCGCGCGGGTGCTCGCGGTGGGGGCGGGGGGCCTCGGCTCGCCGCTTTCCGTCTATCTCGCGGCGGCGGGTGTCGGGATGATCGGGCTGGTGGACTTCGACGTCGTAGACGACTCGAACCTGCACCGCCAGATTCTCTTCGGCACCTCGGATGTCGGGCGGCCGAAGCTCGAGGCCGCGGCCCGGCGCCTGACCGACATGAACCCGAACGTGAGAATCGTCCCCTTCGAGGAACGCCTCACCTCCGAGAATGCCCTGCGGATCTTCCGCGACTTCGACGTCGTGGCCGACGGCACCGACAACTTCCCGACGCGCTACCTGGTCAATGACGCCTGCTTCTTCACCGGAAAGCCCAACGTCTACGCCTCGATCTTCCGCTTCGAGGGGCAGGCCACGGTCTTCTGGGCGGAGAAGGGCCCTTGCTACCGCTGCCTCTATGCCGAGCCGCCGCCGCCGGGACTGGTCCCCTCCTGCGCGGAAGGGGGCGTGCTCGGGATCCTGCCGGGCCTGCTCGGCGTGATCCAGGCCACCGAGACGATCAAGCTGATTCTCGGAAGCGGCGAGCCGCTGATCGGGCGGCTGCTCTTAGTCGACGCGCTGTCGATGAATTTCCGGGAGTTGAAGCTCCGAAAGAACCCGGAGTGCGTCCTCTGCGGGCCGAATCCTACGGTCACCGAGCTCGTCGAC
>JBOGJK010000340.1:0-2847 GCA_050745345.1 Thermoanaerobaculia bacterium | reverse complement strand
GCTTCGGGGCGCGGGTCGGGAAACCTCGCGATCTCCGCCTCGATCGAGGAGGCATGGGCCTCGACGAAGAGAGGGTGGGCGGGCCAGGAGCGCGTCTCGGTCAGCGAGGCGCCGGGAGCGCAGCTCCGCACCGCCTCGCGCGCCCGCTCGAGAGCCCCCTTTGTCGTCGTCAGCGAGTAGTGCGGATAGAGGGGAAACGCCAGGAAGCGGCGGACACCCTGCAGGGCGAGCTCCCGCACGACCTCCTCAACCAGCGGCGCCGAGCAGTTCATGGCCGCGCGGACCGTCACCGGCCTTCCGCGCTCCGCGAGGAGCCTCTCCACGCCGCGCGCCTGCTCCTCGGTGAGCCGCCGGATCGGCGAGCCGCCGCCGATCGCGGCGTAGAGCCTGCGGGAGGCGCGCATTCGTCCCAGCGCGATCGAGGCCGCGATCGCCCTGCGAAGCGGAGCGGGTCTGACCCGGATCACGTCCGGGTCGGAAAAGAGGCGGTAGAGGAAGCGGGGCACCTCCTCCAGGTTCTCGGGGCCCCCGAGTTGGAGGAAGAGGACCGCGCGCCGGGTCATCGGACGAGCCGGGAGCCGGGAGACGGGAGACGGGAGACGAACCGAGCTTGCCGCACGTCGACCCTCTCTCTTCTCTCCTCTTCCGGCTCAGAGAGTCCTGGAGAACACGGGCCTTTCCGTTGCCGCGCCGAGATAGGCGTCGAAGGGCATCGCGAGGTTGCGCAGGAAGACGCGGCCGAGCGGTGTGGCGCGGACCTCCGCCGCCGAGAGCTGCACCAGTCCGTCCTCGGCGCATGGCCGGAGGCTCTCGATTGCGCCGGCGAAATAGTCGTTGAACCGGATTGCGAAGGCCCTCTCGATCTCGCTTTTGACGACCACGCCATGGCAGAGGAGGTTTCCGATGACGGTGCGCCGGAGCCGGTCGTCGGCGGAGAGTCGGCACCCGCGGAAGGTGGCCGCCCCGCTCTCCTCGACGGCGCGCCGGTAGTCGGCGAGCTCCCTCCGGTTCTGCACGTAGTACTCGCCCAGGGAGCCGATGGCGCTCATGCCGAGGCCGAGCAGGTCGGTGCCCGCCTTGGTCGTGTACCCCTGGAAGTTTCGGTACAGCGTGCGGTCGCGCCGCGCGCGCGCGAGCTCGTCGTCCGGCCGGGCGAAGTGGTCCATCCCGATGTACTCGAACCCCGCCTCGGTGAAGCGCTCGAGCGCCGTGCGGAAGATGCGGAACTTGGTCTGCTCGTCCGGCAGATACGGCAGCAGCACGTTCTGGTGCTTCTTCATCCAGGGGACGTTGGCGTAGGAATAGACGGCGAGCCGGTCGGGGCCGATCGCGAGGACCTGGTCGATCGTGCGGGAGAAGCTCTCCGGCGTCTGGAAGGGGAGGCCGTAGATCAGGTCCATGTTCACGCTGGGGAATCCCAGCTCGCGCGCCTGCTCCACCAGCCGGCGCGTGTCTTCGGCCGGCTGAATCCGGTTGATCGCCTGCTGGACGCGCGGGTCGAAGTCCTGGACGCCCATGGAGAGGCGGTTGAAGCCGAGGCGGACGAGCGTCTCCAGGTGCTCCCGCGTCGTGACCCGCGGATCCACCTCGACACCCCGCTCGGCGTCCGGCGCCAGGGTGAAGCGTTCGAAGATCCGGCGCCCGAGCCGTTCGAGCGAGGCCGGCGGGAAGTATGTCGGCGTCCCGCCACCCCAGTGGAGCTGCACGACGGGGCGCCCGGCCCCGGCGCGCTCCGCCGCCCAGTCGATCTCGCGCTCGAGCACCTCCAGGTACGGGCTCTCGAGTGTGTGCCGGCTGCCGGTGATAACGATGGTGCAGGCGCAGAAGTAGCAGAGCCTCTCGCAGAACGGGAGGTGGAAATAGAGCGAGAGCGGAGCGGGCGAATTCGAAGCAGCGCTGCCGGTGAGAATGCGCTCGTAATCCGCCGGCCCGAAGGCCTCCTTCCACGTCGGCGCCGTCGGGTAGGAGGTGTAGCGCGGCCCCTGGACGTTGTAGCGGTGGAGCAGCTCGAGCGAGACGTCGGCGGGTCTCATGCGCGCACCGCCGCCGCCTCGTCCGGCGACGGGACCGCCTGCCGGGCGGCCACGAAGAACGCCTCGACGCAGTCGAGCCGCGTTGCCGGGAGCACGCCATGTCCCAGGTTGACGATGTGGCTGCGGCCGCCGGTTTCCGAGATCATGGCGCGCGTGCGCCGGCAGACCTCTTCGGGCGTGCCCAGGAGAAGCCCCGGATCGAGGTTGCCCTGCAGGGGCTTGCCCGGCAGGCGCCGGCGCGCTTCGGAGAGCGAAACGCGCCAGTCCACGGAAAGCGCGTCGGCGCCCGAATCGGCCATCGCCTCGAGCAGGTGCCCGCAGCCGTTGACGTAGAGGAGGACCGGCGTGCCCCCCGGGCGGCGGATGCCGGCGATCGCGCGGGCGGAAGCAGGCAGCGCCCAGGCGCGGTAGTCCTCTTGAGCGAGCTCGCCCGCCCACGTGTCGAAGAGCTGCACCGCCTGCGCTCCCGCCGCGATCTGGAAGGAGAGCACCTCCGCGACGACCTCGGCGAGCAGGTCGAGCAGCCGCCGGAGCGTCTCGCGGTCGCGCCCCATCATCTCCTTGAGGACGGCGAAGCTCTTCGAGCCGCCCCCTTCCACCAGGTACGACGCCAGCGTCCACGGCGCGCCGCTGAAGCCGAGCACGGCGGCGCGGTCGCCGACCTCGCGCCGCAGCCGGGCGAGGATCTCGCCGGTGAACGGGATCGCTGCGGAAGGATCGAAGCGGCGCAGCCTGCCAACGGCCGAGGAATCGCGCACGGGCGAAGGCAGCTGCGGCCCGGCCTCGCCGAACTCGACGCGCGCCCCCATCGCCT
>JBOGJK010000339.1:0-3526 GCA_050745345.1 Thermoanaerobaculia bacterium | reverse complement strand
GCGCATGCCCGACTGCAGCGCGTTGATCTCCGGAAGGACCGGCAGCACGTCGAATGAACGCATCAGCTCCGTCAGGTTGCCCGGCACGAAGGTGTAGACCACCGGCTCGTGCGTCTGCGGAGCCGCCTCCAGCCGCCGGTAGTGCTCGGCCAGCATCTCCTTCTGCAGGAGCATCGAACGGTCCTTCTCGGCCTCGGCCATCAGGCGCCTCCCCAGAGCTTGATCGAGTCGGCGAAGGTCCCCGCCTGCTCGCGGAACTGCTGGAACTGCCCCGTGTTCTCCGCGAACTGGAAGGCGATGCAGGGGATGCCCGCCTCCTCGGCGCCGGCGCGCAGCATCGGCCGGTCGAGCAGCGCCGGATCGCAGAAGCTCGCCGAGGCGAAGATGACCCCGTCGGCGCGCGCCGCCGCGACTTTCTCCCGGATCCGCCTCCGCTTGCCCGCCGGATCTGCCTCGTAGAGCGTCGAGGTCTTGACCGCGTGGCGCACGAAGGCGCCCGCCAGATTCGCGAGCGGATCCCCTTCGAGCGCGACGCCCGCGCCGATCATGCGGTTGCCGAGGAGGAAGTCGTCGTCCACGATGAAGCATCCGGCCCGCTCGATCGTCTTGACGAGGTTAAGCGGCGGCTGCTCGCAGAAGGCCCCCACGACGACCACGCGCGCCCGGTCGCGCACGGGCCCCGGCTCCGCCTCGCAGGCCGAGAGGTACCCGCGCATCTTCGCCGCGAATTCCTCGAGCGGGACCACTTCCCCCGCCCGCATCAGCAGGTACAGTTCCTCCGTCGGGACGTTCCACGGGCTCTCGCGGCGGACCCGGTACAGCTCCCGCACGAGGGCCCGCGCCTCGTTGTAGGCCGTGATCGCCTCGCGCAGGGAGTCCTCCCGGGCCGGTCTGCCCGAGACCCCTCCGAGGTCGCGCGCGAGCTTCTCGAGCTCCTCCCGCCAGAACCCGGCCGCGAGATCCGTATCGGGCACCTGCGGCAGGTCGAGGTAACGGACGTAAGTCTGCGGGTAGAGGAGCTGCCAGACGCCCGAGAGATTTCGGATGACGTCGCAGGTCGCGGGAAAGAGCATGGCAGACAGGAAGGCGAGGCGGCGCGACTCCGCTAGCTCCACGACCGAGCGCGGCAGGTGACAGATGTAGGACTGGTAGAAGGCGTCGCCGCGGATGATCTCCAGCCGGTCCCCCCCGCCGTGCACGCCGACCGGCAGCATCCCGCACGCCCGGACCACCTCCCGCGGGGCGTACACCGGCAGGTACCCGGCCGCCTTCCGGCCCGGGTCCTCTTCGAGCCAGCGCCGCGCCGCTGTGAACTCCAGGTCCTCCGCGACGCCGGCCGCCCAGTCGACGATCTCGCGGCGCCTCACGCGTCGCTCCAGACCGGCCGGCGGCGCTCCAGGAACGCGGTCAGGCCCTCGACCGGGTCGCGGTGGGCCATCAGGTCTTCCAGGTAGAGCCGCTCGAGCTCCGGCAGGTCGGCGGCCAGCGCCCGGGCGAGAGGGCGCCTGGCCGCGCGCCAGGCGGCGCGCACCGCGACGGCCGACTTGTCCGCCAGGCGCTCGACGAACCATTCCTGGAGCACCGTCTCGGCGTCGTTGGCGCACCGGTCGACCAGTCCCCACTCGACCGCCCCCTGCGCGTCGTAGCTGTCGCCGGAGAGGATCAACTGTGTCGCCCTGGCGCCCGAGACGCGCCACGGCATCGCGATCGCCGCGATCGGCGGAAAGACGCCGAGCCTGACCTCGGGCACGCCGAAGCGCGCCGACGGCTCGCAGAAGATGACGCCGCACCAGAGCGCGAGCTCGAACGCCCCGCCCAGGCACTGCCCGCGCACGAGGGCGGCCGTCGGGGTCGAAAGCGCCTCCAGATCGCGAAAGAGGCCGTGGAACTCGGGCAGAAGCCGCGCCACCGGCCCCGGCAGGTGCTCGTCCACGGACGCGCCGAAGCTGAAGTGCTCGCCCGCTCCCTCGAAGACCAGGAGCTTGACCGGCCCCGGATCCGCCGCGATCTCGGAGAGCCGCGCGCGGAGCGCCGCCAGCATCTCCAGATCGAGGACGTTGCCCTTCGGGCGGTCGAGCAGGATCCGCTGGAGCTGTCCCGAACGCTCCACGGCGCAGCGAATGGGCGCGCTCATGTGGCCTCCTTCCCGCCGTCCGGCACGAGCACAAGGCGCCGGTCCGCGCGATGCGTGCGGACCTCCTCGAGCGCCTCCTCGATCTGCCCGAGCGGCCGGAGCGCCGTGTGCGAGACGACGTCGATCGAGCCTGAAAGCACCTTCTCCAGGACAGCGGGATAGAGGCGCGGCACGCACCCCCAGTTGCCCAGGACGCGGGCGTCGAAGGCCATCAGGTTCGAGAGACGCAGGGCCGGCGCCTCCAGCGTGTAGCCGACGACCACGAGTGTCGCCCCGTAGCCGAGCAGGCCCCAGGCCGTCTGCTGTCCCGCGGCGGTCCCCGAGCACTCGAAGATCGTCCATCCCGCGTCGGGGTCCGCCTCGGAGCGCGCAAACTCCGCGATCCGGACGCGCAGCTCCTTGCCCGGAAGCGCCTGCGGATCGAGTACCAGGCGCACACCCGCGGCCGACGCCGCCTGGCGGCGCCGTGGGTCGACGTCGAGGCCGACGACCCTGGCGCCCGCGTCTGCCGCGATCTGCCCGGCGAACGTGCCGACACCTCCCAGCCCCACGACGACGGCCAATCCTCCCGGCGTCAGCTCCGACCGCTCGACCGCCTGGAACGCCGTCGAGACGGCGTCCGCGACCACGGCCAGGTGACGCAGCGTCAGACCCGGCACGGCGGACAGGGGCGCATCCGGGTCTTCGCCCGCCCCCGGCACCGGGCAGAGGAAGCGCCCGGGCAGCACGACGCGCGTCGCAAAGCCGCCATCCCGGTCGTTGCCCGGCATGATCTGCGAGCGGCAGATCGTCGGCCGGCCCGAGCGGCAGAGCGCGCACTCTCCGCACGGGAGCACCGCCGGCACGACGACGGCCCGGCCCACGAGCCCGGCGTAGACGCGCCCGGCGTCCTCCACGTGGCCGCTGATCTCGTGCCCCAGGATCAGGGGAAGCGGATGCCGCGTGCGCACGCCGCCGTGGAGAAACCCCACGTCGGTGTGGCAGACGCCGCAAGCCGCGACGCGTACCAGAACCTCGTCCGGAGAGAGCGGGGGCGCCTCCCTCCGGACGCCGCGGAGCGGCTGCCCGGCTTCCATCATCTCCCACCCGGCAATCTCGGCCACGGCCTTGCTCACCCCCCCATCGCCTGTCCCCCGTCGACGGCGAGGGCCTGCCCGGTCACGTGCGCCGCTCCCGGGCCGGCGAAGAACGCGACCGCGTCGGCGATGTCCTCCGGCCGGGCGACGCGGCCAAGCGGGGTCTCCTCGATCGCGCGGCGCCGCACTTCGGCCGGCAGCCCCGCAGTCATCGGCGTGTCGGTGAATCCGGGCTCGACGACGTTGACGGTCACGCCGCTTGCCGCGAGCTCTCTTGCCGCCGAGCGGGCCAGCCCGATCAAGCCCGCCTTAGCGG
>JBOGJK010000338.1:0-2121 GCA_050745345.1 Thermoanaerobaculia bacterium | reverse complement strand
GATTGAGGGGGATCGGGCGA
Organism: Thermoanaerobaculia bacterium; assembly: GCA_050745345.1. GTDB lineage: Bacteria > Acidobacteriota > Thermoanaerobaculia > UBA5066 > Gp7-AA6 > DATBFU01. Next base: position 2,101 of record JBOGJK010000338.1, on the reverse strand, counting down.
TTCTGAACCGTGAACCGTGAACCCATGACCTCCCCCAAGCTCCTCTCTCTCTCCCGGCTCCTCGAAGCGGCGTCGCGCGAACGCGCGGCCGGAAAGTCCATCGTCTTCGCCAACGGCGCCTTCGATCTTCTTCACGTCGGGCATGTCCGCTACCTCGAAGCGGCGAAGGGGGAGGGAGACTGGCTCGCCGTGGGCGTCAACTCCGACCGCTCGGTCGCGTCGGCCAAGGGGCCCGGGCGCCCGATCATGCCCGAGGGGGAGCGGGCGGAGCTCGTGGCGGCGCTCGCCTCTGTGGACGCCGTGACGATCTTCGACGAGAACTCGCCCGAGGCCCTCATCCGGAAGCTGGCCCCTCACGTCCACGCCAAGGGAACCGACTACACTGCCGACAACGTCCCGGAGCGGGAGGCCGTCGCCTCCTACGGCGGAAGAACCGTCATTGTGGGAGATTCGAAGGATCACGCGACGAGCGGGTTGATCGAGAGAATCCAGGGCCGGAAATCGTGAATCGAGAATCGTAAATGGTCAGTCTTTCCGGTCGATTCACGATTCACGGTTCACGATTCACGGCTCGATGCGCCTTCTGATCGTCCGCCTCTCGGCGCTGGGCGACATCGTCCACACGCTGCCGCTCGCGGAGAACGCGGGGCTCGCGGGCGCCTCCGTGGGCTGGGTCTGCGAGGAGAGATACCGGGACCTGCTCGAAGGAAACCTCTGGGTCGGGCGTCTCTTCTCTTCGGACACCCGGGCGTGGCGGCGCGACCCGGCCGCCCGCGGCACGCGCCATGGGCTCTGGCGTCTTCGGCGGGAGCTTTCCTGTTTCGAGGCCGATCACGTCATCGACGCCCAGGGACTCTGGAAGTCCGCGATCCTGGCGCGCGCGGCAGGATCGCCGGTGATCGGCTTCGCCGCCTCCGAGCGCCGCGAGGGCGCGTCGGCCCTGCTTTGCTCCAGGCGCGTCCGGCCGCCCACGGAGGCGCGCCACATCGTGGACCGCAACCTGGCGCTCCTTTCCGCCGCGGGCATCCCGGTCGAGCGCCGCGCGCCCGACGCGACCTATCTGCTGCGGCGCCCGGAGCCGAAAGCGGAGACGTTCCTCGCCGTGCAGCCGCGGCCCTTCGCGCTCTACCACCCCGGCGCCGGCTGGCGCGAGAAGATCTGGGGCGAAGAGAAGCTGGCCGACGTGGCGCGGCTGCTGCGAGAGCGCGGCGTCCATCCGGTCGTCTCCTGGGGGCCGGGTGACGAGGTCCCGGCCGCCCGAATGGAAGCGCTGCTGCCGGAAACGGCGAGGATCCCGGCGCTCCCCATTCACGGACTCGCCCGCGTCGCGGCGGCGGCAGCAATCTTCGTCGGCGGCGACACCGGGCCGCTTCACCTCGCCGACGCCGTGGGCGCCCGCACGCTCGCTCTCTTCGGGCCCACCGATCCCGAGCGCAACGGCCCCTATCGCGGCGTCTCTATTCGCTTCGACTCCACCACCCCCGAAGCCGTCGCCCTCCGAGCCCTCGACATCCTCAAGACAAGGAGCAGCAGCTCCTAGCAGCCCTTGGAAAAATGGATGCGGGCGTCGTGTCCGACTGTCGGCCGCAGGCGTTCGCTTCGCGAACGGCGGCCGAGAGTTTCAGGACGGGAGCCCGGCCCCGAAGACCAAAACTCTCGGCTGCCGGTCGTCCGCGACCGCAGCAGCCGAAAGTCGCGTCGCCGCTCCTCCCCGATGCGCAGAGGACACGCCCGCGTCGCGGCTCCTTGCATCCGACCCCGCGGCGGGAGCCTCCGCCGCCTCACACCCTTCTTCCACGGGCTGCTAGCGCCGGCGAACCCGGCGCTGGTCGCGCTCTGCGAGCGCTCGGTGCGCGGCCGACCCGCGGGCGGGGACGAGCCCCGCCCCGACGACCGACCCGGCCATCGCGACTTCTGCCACTAATGGAGATAGCCGAGGGCGCGCAGCTTCCGGACCGCTTCCTCCTCCTCGGCCGCCGTGCGGGCCCGAGGCTTGCCCTCCGCCCGCCAGAGAAAGACCCCTGCGCACGCACCCGGCGCTTCGAAGAGCGGGATCGCCGCCGGGATCGCCGCGCGGGGGACTTCCTGGGAGCGCCCGGGC
>JBOGJK010000337.1:0-2887 GCA_050745345.1 Thermoanaerobaculia bacterium | reverse complement strand
CGGACGGAGACCTCGTACCCCTCGCCCCGCCGCTCCACGGAGCCGGAGGTCACCACGTCGAGTCCTTCCCGCACCGCAACCAGGCGTGCCAGCGTCTCGTCGAGCCCCGCCGCGCCCTGCCGGAGCTGCGCGGCGACCTTCTTGGCCTGGTTCCGGTTGTAGGAGGTGACGAAGGAGGCTCCCTCCATCGCGATCGAGAACGCGGGCTCGAGCGTTCCATCGAAGATCGGATCGCCCGTGCGGTTGGCGAAATCGGCGATGAGGACCGACTGCGTCTTCTGCGGGGCGGCCGGCTTGGCTCTGCTCCCCTTCGCGTAGAGCCACCAGCCCCCTGCCGCGAGCAGGACCGCCAGCGCGACCCCCGCGGCGGCCGGGACGAGCCAGCGCCGCCGGCGGATCTGGTAGCGCAGCGTCGGCCGGAAGGAGCCGGCGTCCAGGTCCGCCAGGATCTCCCCCGCATTCTGGTAGCGGATTGTCGGGTCGACCGCGAGGCAGCGGTCCAGGATCTTCTGGAGATAGCCGGGGATCTCCGGGTTCGCTTCGATGGCGGGACGCGGGGCCTTCTGGACCCGCTGCATCATCACTTCGAAGACAGACTTGCCCGTGAAGGGCACGGCCCCGGTGACCACTTCGTACAACATGATCCCGAGCGAGTAGATGTCCGACTGCGGTCCGACCGTCTCTCCCTTCACCTGCTCGGGGGACATGTAGTACGGCGTGCCGACGACGGCCCCGGTCTGCGTCACGCCGGACTGCTCGACGGTCCTGGCGAGTCCGAAGTCCATCAGGTAAACGTGGTCCTCGGCGTCGATCATGACGTTCTGGGGCTTCAGGTCCCGGTGAATGACCCCCTTCTGGTGGGCGGCCTGGAGCCCCTCGCAGATCTGACGGAAGATCGAGAGAATCCTTGGCATCGGGAGGCGCCCCTCGGGCTTCAAGAGACCCGCGAGGTCCTCCCCCTCGACGTACTCCATCGTCAGATACTTGACCCCGTGGGTCTCGCCGAGGTCGAAGACACGCAGGACGTTCTTGTGCGTGACCTTGCTCGAGAGCTGGATCTCGCGCTTGAAGCGTTCGAGGGTGGCGGGGTCGTTGGCGATCTCCGCGCGGATGAGCTTCAAAGCCACGTCCCGGTCGAGGGCGCGGTCGTGGACGCGGTAGACGGATCCCATGCCGCCCACGCCGAGCAGCTTGACTACCTTGTAGCGGTGGCCGATCTCCACCCCCTCGGGCAGCACCATGGAGACGGGTGTCGCGTAGAGGGCCTGGCCCTGGGCCCACTCCTGGAAGTTGGAGGGAGGCACGATCGTCTGCATGTGGTCCGCGTGGCCCGATTCGGGCCCGGAGGGCGAAAGCGCGATCGCGAGAACCCCGGAGCACTTCAGACAAGCGACGGCGCCTTCCGGGTTCGGCGTCTGGCAGGTGGGACAGATCATCTGGTCGAAGCTGCGGCCCTCGGCGCGATTCTAGCTTGCCGCCCGGCGGCCGTCCGCAACCGTTCACCGGCGGCGGGCCACCGTTTGCCGGAAACGGCGGGACAACGGAGCTGCCGCGACGTAATGTCGTCGTGTCAGGCAGGACTCGACAGGGAGGAGACATGGCGGATCGAAACGAGGGACTCCGGATCTCGCGGCTGATCGGGGGCGGACTTCTGCTCCTGGTGGGCGCCGCGCTGGTGCTTGGCAACTTCGGAATCCTGCCGGGGGCAAACCTCGGCGCCTTCTGGCCCATGCTCCTCGTGTGGGTAGGCGCCACGCGGATGCTCGGGCCCAACCGCGCCGGGCACTTCGTGTCGGGCGCGGTGGTTCTCGCCCTCGGGATCTTCTTCCAGCTCGACCGGTTCGGATGGATCGGCGTCTCGCTCGGCGACCTGTGGCCGCTCTTCCTTGTGGCCGCCGGCGCCGCGATGATCCTGGAGGGCGCGCGGGCGAGGCGGCCGGGCGCCGCCGGGACCAGTCCAGCGCAGGAGACGGGAGGACGCTCATGAAGCGGTCGGGTGCGGCGCGGGGCAATGGGAGCCTCGGGTTCGGCGTCATCGTGCTCGCCTTCGGCATCGTGCTGCTGCTTCACAACCTCGGGGTCACCGACGTCCGGGACGTCATTCGCGCGGCGGCGCTCTCCGTGAGGGACCTGTGGCCGCTGCTCTTCGTGGCCTGGGGCGTCGGGCTGATTCTGGAAGGCCTGCGAGGCCGGCCGCTTGCCGAGCCACCGGCGGCTCCGGAGGCGCGGTCGTGAGGCCGGGCCCTTCGCCGCGGGTGACCGGCCGGCTCGTCGGGGGCGGGATCATGCTAGGCCTGGGTGTGCTCTTCCTGCTCGACAATTTCGGGATCGTCGACGCGGGCGACGTTTTTCGCTACTGGCCGCTCATTCTGCTGGGCCTCGGTGTGACCCGCCTGATTGCGCCCGGGCGCGCCGAGGAGCGGGTCGGCGGTATCGTCCTCACGCTGCTGGGCGGGGTGTTCCTGCTGCGCGCGCTGCACGTGCCCTGGTTCCGCCTGCGGACGATCTGGCCGCTCGTGCTCGTCGTGCTCGGGGCGGGGCTGATCTGGCAGGCGTTGCGCGGCCGGAAGAGCCCCCTTCCGGGACTTCCCGAGAATCCCCGGGAGGGGGCGCTCGCGGGCGTCCCGGCTGGGCTGTCCGCGGCGGGCGGCTCGGCCGGCGGCCCGCAGGAAGCCGGTTCCGTGCTGAAGGAGTTCGCGCTGATGGGTGGCGGAGAGGTCGTCGTGCGAGGCCAGGACTTCCGCGGCGGCGAAGTCACCGCGATCATGGGCGGCTTCGAGGTCGACCTGCGCTCGGCCGGGATCGGCGGCGACTCGGCGACGATCGAGGTCTTCACCCTCTTCGGGGGCGTCGAGTTCAAGGTGCCGCAGGAGTGGAACGTCGTCGT
>JBOGJK010000336.1:0-2949 GCA_050745345.1 Thermoanaerobaculia bacterium | reverse complement strand
CGTCTGGGCTGCAATACTAGCCAAAGCCCGATCTATAAACGACTCCGAATTATAGGCGGGAATTACCACGCTGAACAGCGACATCCGTTGCTACCTCACCGTCTCGTCCTACGCTTGCGATGTAACGAGACGATTTTAATTGCTCGCTAAAGACCGACCCCCTGAGATTTAAAAAGCCTGGCCGTCAACCCGTCATAGCCTCTCGACACGTATGGAAAGGCCTCCCTGGTCAACAGAGTGGATTTTACCTGTGCACAGCCTAAGCGCCCGAACACACGACGGTAATTGCGGGCAAAGAGGTAGCCGCAATTTGCGATCTCAGCCTCGATGATCACGATGTATCTTCTGGCAATGCGAACCATCTCCGAAAAGACCTGACAGCTCCTCGGATGCACATGCATCAGGACGCCCATGGTGAACACGACATCGACGCTCTTGGAAGGCATCTTTGGCAACAGCTCCTCGAGAGTGCCCAGGGAAATCTCAGCGACTTTTTCTAGATCGGGAAAACTACGCCTCATCTCCGCCACGGCGTTTCCATTCATCTCTATACCAGAAAGGTGACGATAACCCAAACTGCGTAAGCCGTGAAGATTGACTCCGCAGTTGCATCCGACCTCCAGAATCGAGTAATCTGCCACAACTTCTGGCTTCCAAAAACCGTCGAGGAAATCGATGATCCCCATCTCCTTGGCCGCGTAATCCACCGGCCTGTTGCCAGCCGATTCTTCGTTGTTCTGCCGCGACGCCCAGAAGCGGTGGCATTCCTCAGCGCTCCAAATCCACGGAGGCGTAAACCCTTTTTCGATCAACCGTTGGTTGAGGCTCGTGAAGAATCTCTTCGGGCGAATAATATTGCCCTCCCCGTCGACCCGGTCCCGGTAGAAGAGCTTTCCCAGGCAGACAAACAGGAGCCGCCTTGGATTCATCCGCGCCAATGTCTTGTGATTCATTCCTTCGCTGTCTCAGCCGCGAGGCCTGCACCGCGAGATGTCAGGACGTCATTTCCGGGGACGAACACGTTGAGACTCTCTGAATCGATGGGGGTGAGGGCCCGGGTCCGAAGTCCTCTACCAAGCGCTTGCCACGCCCCACGAATCGCTGAGTCGGCCCCAAGAATCTCCTCTACCGCCAATCGAATCTCGTCCGGCGAGGAGGCAACACGCTTCAGCCCATCCAGTGGCCCCAGGAGGTCGAGCGGGTCGTTGTCTACCGTCACGTCGGACGCCACGTACACACATGGGATCCCTCGGACCGCCGCCTCGAAGGCCGCCGAGGTGTCCCGATAGACGATGCAGTCGGCAGCCTCGAGAAGTGGACCCAGCGGCCCGACTCCCTCCTCGAGATCTGCTGAAAGGGACGGCTCTCCCAGGGCGGCCAGGACACGTCGGAGCGGTGTGTAGGGATGGGGCCGAACGATCAGCCGCACCCCTTCCATCATCGCAAGCCCTCTCGTCACCTTCCAGAGGACCTCGGCGGCCTCGGACAGGACGATCGGAAGCAGGATCAGAACGGTCTGCTTCGCAACCGTCCCGCCGCGCCAGCCCCTCCGAGGCGGCGCCAGCAGATGCGGATACCTGAGCGAACTGCCGATCGTGAGTCGTGAGGATGGGTACCCCGCAGCCTCAAGAATGGCGCGGAAGCGCTCGCCATGGCAGATCAGCCGGTCCGGAAGCGGCAGATCTCTCCAGTCATTCTTGGCCGGGAAGTAGTTCATCTCGAGCGGAGCAATCGTGCTGTGCTGAAAGCCGACCGCCTTGAGACCGGGACGTCCCCTGCGCAGTCCCAACAGCAGGGCTCGTTCCCACACCTGGTTTTCGAAGGGATACAGGCACCCGCGAAGCCCCGACAGATCCTGACTCAACCGCACACCCAAGCGATACTGGAGCAGCGCGAGGGGGAGCCGCAAGCTGCCTCCGTGCCGATCCCGTTCCTCGGCGCAGAGGCCGCGAATGTCAATTCCGTCAAAGCTCACCGAGCCGAGGGGGCGCCGCGCGACCTGCACGGCGCGCACCCCGGCCCAGAGGTAGTCCCGCACCCTGAGGTGATCCTCTGGCGCGATGATCGCCGCGCCCCGTCTCGCAAGAATCGAGGCCACCTGTGCGGGAGACAGCGGCCGACCCACCGTGACCGGAACGATCGCAACGCGATGGCCGCGCGCCTGAAGCCAGGGGAGGAGCGGGCCCCAGTAGGGGTCGGAGACGCTCGGGGAGCGCGAGAGAGCGGCCCGCCCGACAAAGGAGAAGCAGAGAATGTCGGGTCGATCCGGTCGAGCGCCAGCGGCCCAGGGCCCACGCCACAGACGCCATTGGAGGAGACGGCCGAGACCGAGGCTGAGGAAAAAAAGTGGGGCAGCGATCCGCCGGGCATCCCGCCGGAGGATCGATCGGGCACGCCCGAGCCATCCACCCGTATCCACGACCTGCCACCCGCGACCCCGCGCAAGCCCCGCGATCACCGCACGGAGGGCCTCCCCCTCCACGAACAGAAGAAGGGGTCCCGGCCCCCCGAGCCACCGTTCCACGACGCGGAGCACGGCGCACTCCCGGATCAGGGGAGAGAGATAGGGACTTCGCTCCGAGAGGGAGTCGGTCCACCAGTCGAGCGGATCGTCCTCTCCGCGAAGGCGGGCAAGGGCTTCCACGAGGTCCCGTGCCGTGACAGCGGCCACCCGAACAAGCTCCTCTCCGAGGGGCAGCCGGTGCGCCCGGGTCCCGACCGCCCGAGCGACTCGCAGCGCCTGTGGGAAGTCCGCCCCGAGATAGGCCCAACGCCACTCGCCTGCTCCGCCCAACCGACGCAGTGCCCGAATCGGCGGATCAGCAGCCCGGCCTAGGACGAGAAGGTTATTCGTCACGGCGTCACCTTGCGTCGCGATCTTCGCTTGGAACCCGCTCGACGACAACGGTGGATATTGGCATTACCTTCAATGAGTCCGGTGTGTAGAAT
>JBOGJK010000335.1:0-2291 GCA_050745345.1 Thermoanaerobaculia bacterium | reverse complement strand
TCTCTCCGCTTACCCGGTCACTGCACCGCGCCGCCGGCGGCCGCCGGGAGGCTCATCCCCAGGTCCTGCATGAGCTTAGTGGCGCTGTCCTTGACCGAGTTTCCCTTGGAGACGGCATCCGTCAGGTTGCCCGCTTTGAACGCCTCCGACGCCTCGTTCCAGGTCTGCGTCGCGGAAGCCAGTCCGGTCGTGACCCCTTCGAGCTTGGCCTTGTCCATGCCCGCGGGAAGCTTCCTGGACGCCGAGAGGATGTCGGCCCGGCTCTTGACCGCGTCCAGCATCTTGGGCAGCCCGGCGGCGAGCTCGTTCCAGGCGTTCTCAAGCTCCGTCTTCTTCGTGGAGGCCGCCCCCTGCGCTTCCTGGACCTTCGGGCCGATGTCCGCAACGCTCGCGAGCGCGGCCTTGTAGTCCCCCTTCGCGAAGCTTTCCTTGGCCGCGGCCAGCGAGTCCGTGATCTGTTTCCACTGGTCCGCGGCGTACACACCGACGTCCTCGCCGGCCGAGGCGACCGTCGTCTCGGCGGCCTTGATCGCCGAGTCGGCCATCCGCTTCTCCTTGCCGCAGGCCACGAGGACCGAACACGCGAGCACCACTGGAATCCACCGCGCGGCATTCTTGAGCATGACTCCTCCTTCCTTTCCCGCACATCCCGAGGCCCGGACCGGCGGGACGGCCGGACCCCGCATTCTCGCTCCCGTCAGGGAATCCGAAGCTTCTGGCCGATCCGGATCAGGTTCGGGTCCTTGATCGTGTCGCGATTGGCCTCGAAGATCTTCGGGTAGAGGCTGGCGTCCCCGTAGTACTTCTGGGCGATCTTCGAGAGCGTCTCCCCCTTCTGGACCTCGTGCCATTGCGTCGCGTCCCAGGCGTCAGCCTTCGGTGCCGTGGGAGTCTCTTCGGGCATGGTCGTCCCTCCTTTCCGGAGGCGAATCCTATCAACGGAGCCGCCGGTAGGCCTCCGGGCGCCGGTCCCGGAGGGCCGGGAAGGTCTCGCGGGCGCCGGCGACCGCTGCCGGATCGACCTCGCAGAAGAGCGCGGTCTCCTCCTCCCCCGCCTCCGCCAGGACCTCCCCCCAGGGGGAGAACGCCACCGACCCGCCGGCGTAGCGAACGCCGTCCCCCTCCCCCGTCCGGTTGACTCCCACGACACAGGCCAGGTTCTCGATCGCGCGAGCCTGCAGCAGGGCGCGCAGGTGCGCCTGCCGCGGCTGCGGCCAGTTGGACACGACGACGAAGAGGTCCGTGTCGGGGGCGGCCAGACGGAAGGGCTCCGGGAAACGCAGGTCGTAGCAGATGAATGGGGTCACCCGCGCGCCCTCGAGAGAGACCGTCACGATCCCGTCGCCGGCCGCGTACCGCCGGTCCTCCCCGGCCAAGGAGAAGGGGTGGATCTTGGCGTAGCGCTCGACGTCCCCCGACGGGGAGACGATGAGGGCGACGTTGCGCGCCAGACCGTCCCGAACCTCGGGGACGCTCCCGATGATCCAGAGCCCGAGAGCCCGCGCGCGCTCCCGCAGGAACCTCTCGGAGGGTCCGCCGGGAGGCTGGGCGACGCGCTCGGGGCGCATCGAGAAGCCGGTCGAGAACATCTCCGGGAGCACCGCGAGGCGCGCGAGGCCGCGCGCGGCCTCCTCGAGCAGGCGCGCGGCGCGGGTGTGACTTCTCTCGACGTCTTCCCAGACGATGTCGAGCTGGAGCAGGGCGACCTTCACGGGCGGGTCCGGGCTCCTACCAGAGCGTCCCGTCGAGGGAAAGCACGGTCCGGCGGCCGACGACCTGCGCCGCATGACGGGTGCCGGCCGTCAGATACAGCCGGTCCCCCGCCGAGAGATCGTAGGCTACCCCCTCCACCGTCACGCGCAGGACCCCCTCCAGGACGGCGTCGCACTTGTCCTGCGCATGGACGTGCTCGGGAAAGACGGTGCCTTCCCGGTAGGTGTACACGGCGACCTCGTACCCTTCGCGCTCTATGGCCGCCATGAGGCGCTTCTCCGACAGCGGGCCGTCCTCCGCCGTCCAGCGTTCGAGCCGGATGCCGCTCATCCTGACCGCCTCTGCGCCGCGCTTCCCCTCTCAGGCCCCGGGCTTGGTGGGGTCCAGTGTCGCGAGCAGGTTCTTCAGGTCGTCGGCGTGCTCTTCCTCGACCGCGAGGATCTCCTCCATCAGGCGGCGCGAGGTAATGTCGCGGTCCCCCAGGATGCGAACGATCTCGCCGTACGACACTATCGCGAGGCGATCGGCGACCATATCCTCCGGGATCATGTCGACGAGCGTCCTGCCCTCCTTGTATT
>JBOGJK010000334.1:0-10123 GCA_050745345.1 Thermoanaerobaculia bacterium | reverse complement strand
GTGATCATACCCAGGGTGGGAGGCGTGTCCACCAGGATGGCGTCGTAGGTTCTGCGGATTGCTGTGATCTTCTCCCGGAGACGGAAATGACCGTCGATCTCCCCCAGCAGCTTCGACTCGATCTTGGCGAGCGAGATGCGCGCCGGCGCGATGTCGAGGTTCGGGAAGCCGGAGGGGCGGATCACGTCCTTGAAGCCGACCGTGGGGTCGGTCAGCACCTCGTACATCGACTTCTCGACCGACTTGCGGTCGAGGTAGGACATCGTGCTGTTGCCCTGCGGGTCCAGATCGATCAGCAGGGTCTTCATCCCCTTCTGGGCGAGGGCCGCGGCGAGGTTGATGGCGGTGGTGGTCTTCCCGACTCCCCCCTTCTGATTAGCGATGGCGATGATCACGATCGCAGTGTATCCGGCGAGCCGCCTTCTGTCAGCATCAAGAAGCGCTCGACGGCCCTCGCCCCGGTCTTGACAACTCCCGGCTGGCGCTCGCGCAGGCAACGCCGCAGCCGAAAGTCACATCTTGTACTTTCCCAGATCCTCCGGGTTGACCTCTTCGAGCCACTTGCGCAGCCGCTCCGGGTCCGGCTCCCCCGCTTCGGCGCGCAGGCTCTTGCTCTTCTCGAGCACCTCCTGCTCGACGAAGATCTCGGCGCGCGAGCGCAGCGCCAGGGCGATCGCGTCGCTCGGACGGCTGTCGATTTCCAGGTGCGTGCCCCCGCGGGTCAGGTGGATCCGCGCGAAGAAGGTATTGTCCTTCAGCTCGTTGATCACCACCCGGTCGACCCGGGCGTCGAGCTCCGAGAGGACGTTCTTCAGCAGGTCGTGCGTCATCGGCCGCGGGGTCGAGATCTTCTCCATCTCGAGGGCGATCGCGTTGGCCTCGAAGAGCCCCACCCAGATCGGCAGGAAGAGACCGTCGTCGGCGTCGCGCAGGATGACCACCGGCATGTTCGAAACGGGGTCCATCAGGAGGCCTTTGATCTCCATCTTCACCAGGGCCATGGGACTACTCCGCGCCTTTCGTCTCGGCTGGTCTCGCGGCGCCGTCCGCCAGCCGCCCGATCAGGGAGTTGGGAAGCCCGCGCTCGATCGAGACCCGGACATAGGAGCCGGCGGCGATCGGGCCGGCGCCCCGCACATGAACGATCCGATTGCAGGCGGTGCGCCCGCGGCTCTGTCCCTGGCGGTCCTCCCCTTCGATCAGGACTTCGAACTCCCGCCCCTCGAGCGAGCGGTTGATCCCCGCCTGGAGTTGCCCCTGAAGCGCGAGCAGCCTCGAGAGGCGCTCGGCAGAGACCTCCTCCGGGACTTGCGAGGCGCTTCCCCAGCGGGCCGAGGCGGTGCCCGGGCGCGGGGAATAGCGGAAGGCGAAGAGGCTCTCAAAGGAAAGCTCCGAGACGAGCGAGAGGGTCGCCTGGAAGTCCTCCTCCGTCTCCCCCGGGAACCCGACGATGAAGTCGGAGGAGACCGCGAGTCCGGGGACCGCGCTCCGCAGGCGGCGGACGGTTTCCCGGTAGGAGGCGGCGTCGTAGCGGCGCTTCATCCGGTAGAGGATCCGGTCCGAGCCCGATTGGGCGGGAAGATGCAAATAGGGAGCGATCGCGCCCTGCGACGCGAGCGCCTCGAGCAGGGAGTCTTCCACCAGACGGGGGTGAGAGGTGAGAAACCGCAGCCGCCGGACTCCCTCGATCCTTGAGGCCCGCCGCAGCAACTCGCCCAGGCCGAACCCCTCCTCGGGGTCGCGGTAGGCATTGACCGTCTGGCCGAGCAGCGTAACCTCCGTGTAGCCCGAGCCCGCGAGGTACCGAAGCTCTTCCAGGACCTCCGAGGCTGCCCGGCTGCGCTCTCTGCCCCGCGTGAAGGGGACGATGCAGAACGTGCAGAACTGGTCGCACCCCTCGATCACCGTGACGTACGCCTGGAACGGCGAGCCTCGCGTGATCTGGCGGAACTGGTAGACGGGCGACTCTTCCGGCAACTCGTACGAAGTGAAATGGCGCCTCTCGCGGCGCGCCCGCTCTACCGCCTCCCCCAGGGCCTCTACCTCTCCGGTTCCCAGGACGAAGTCCACGAAGGGAGCCCTCTCGAGGATCTCGTCCCCCTCGACCTGCGCCACGCATCCGGTCACGCCGATCACCAGGTCCGGCCTCGCCTGCTTGCGCAGGCCCAGCACGCCGAGCGCGCTGTAGACCTTCGCCTCCGCCTTCTCCCTGACGGCGCAGGTATTTAGAATCACGACGTCGGCTCTCCCCTGCTCGACCGCCTTGCGGAATCCGAGCCCCTCGAGCTGCCCGGCCATCCTCTCACCGTCGAGGACATTCATCTGGCAGCCCCAGGTCTCGATCTCGTAGCTGGGGCCGGTAGAGGCGCAAGTGGCCTCTTTTCTGTCACTTGCGATGACCGGCAACATGCTCACTCCCGGATCCATCCCGGCAGCGCGCCGGCCTTCCTCGCCTTCTCCGGCAGGTCGGCCAGATCCTTCTCCGCGGCTTCCAGCTCGCGGCGCGCCGTCTCCAGCTCCTCGCGTTTCTTGTCCCAGGCGGGTTTGATCACGTTGTCGCGGTACTGGCCGTCGTCCCAGGCGTAGAAGTCGTTCTCGAGCTTCTTCGCCTCGGCCGCCAGCAGAGAGACCCGCTCTTTCGAGTGCGCCACCCGCTCTCGGGCACGGCGGGCCGTCTCCTGCCACCTCGCCTCCTCGGAGGCGGGGGATTGCTCGGCCGTCGCGGTCGGCGAGACTGCCGCGGCGGGCGGTAGAGAGCCGGCAGCCGGCGTTCCGGCCGGTATCGTCGAGGCGCGCGGGGCACCCTGCCAGGTCGTGAGCCGACCCCGCTTCGGGTCGGTCACGAGCGTCTCGTTGGTGATCGCGACAGAGGGGCGGGGGGTCTCTTTCCCCTGGCGGCTCTGCGAGGCCGCCCGCACGAGGTCGGCCAGCGTCTGCCCGGTCTGCCCGGGTGGGACAGCCGGAGTCGACTGCGGCCGCCCGAACCCGCCCGAGAGCTTCGGAGCCGCCGGCGTAGGAGTCGCCGTCGGCGCAGCCCAAACGCACGCCGCCCAGAGCAGAAGGAGCGGCACCGGCGCCTGTCCCTTCATGGCGCGGTTGACCCCGCCCGGCCGTAGGCGTCCTCCAGCCGAACGACGTCCGAAAGCTCGGGCGAGGAGACCTCCACGAGCTCGCAGACTGCCTCGGCGCGCATCCGGTGCCGCACTCCCGGCCGGATCCGGTAGGCCTCGCCGGGCCGAAGCTTCAATTCGCGCATCGTGCCGTCCACCTCTACCAGAAGGTACACCTCACCCGAGAGAACGTACAGCGTCTCGTCCTTTCTTTCGTGGTACTGGAGCGACAGACAATGACCCGGCTCGATGTGCAGGATCTTTCCGGCATAGAGCTCGTTCTCCGCGAAGACGAGCTCGTACCCCCAGGGCTTCGGGACCCTTCTCACGGCTTGCCCCGAAAGAGGCGCTCCACCTCGGAAGCGTCGGCCGCGCGCAGGGCCTTCTCCACGAGCGCCGCGGCGCGGACCGTGTCGACCGATCCGATCTGCTCCTTGACGCTGCCGATCGCGACGGGCGTGACCGACAGCTCCGTGATGCCCAGACCGAGCAGCACGCCGATTCCCACCGGGTCGGCCGCCAGCTCCCCGCAGACCGCGACGGGCCGGCCGTGCGCGCGCCCTGCCTCGCAGACCAAGCGGATCATCCGGAGGATCGCCGGGTGAAGGGGCTGGTAGAGGGGGGCAACCTCCGGGTTGGCGCGGTCCACGGCCAGGCCGTACTGCGCGAGGTCGTTGGTGCCGATGGAGAAGAAGTCCGACTCGGGCGCGAGCTGTCCGGCCGTCAGCGCGGCCGACGGCACCTCCACCATGACGCCGAGACAGGGGGGGCGCGCCAGGCCGGCCTCCGCCGCCGCGCGCTCCAGGTGCCTTCGGGCCGCCCGCAGCTCCGAGAGCGAGGTGACCATCGGGAGCAGGATGCGCAGGTCGCCCCGCCGGGAGGCGAGGCAGAGGGCGGCAAGCTGCGTCCCGAAGAGGTCCGGGTGGGCGAGGCAGTAGCGCAGCCCGCGCAGCCCGAGCGCCGGATTCTCCCCGCGGGCCGGCCCGATCCCCTTCTCGCCTCCGAGATCGTAGGTCCGAACGACCACCGGCTGGCCGCCGGCGGCCTCCAGCAGCCGCTCGTAAACGGCTCGCTGCTGTTCGACTCCCGGCGAAGAGGGCGCGGTCTGAAGATAGAGGAATTCGGATCGGAAGAGCCCGACGCCTTCGGCGTGGTACCGCTCGAGCGCGGGGACCTCTTCGAGCAGCTCCAGGTTGGCCCTCACCGTCACCCGCACGCCGTCCCGGGTGACCGCGGCGCGGGCCGTGCGCGCCCGCAGCCGCCGGCTTCGCTCCCGCGCCTCCCGCACGCGCAGGAGGCTCTTGCGCAGTTTTTCCTTCGAAGGGACCGGGTCTACCACCCCCCGGTCGGCGTCCACGACGATCGGCCGGTCGGGGGAGACCGCGGCGCACAGCCCGGGCACGCCCACGATCGCGGGCATTCCGAAGGAGCGGGCGATGATCGTCGCGTGCGAGGTCGGCCCACCCCGCTCGAGCGCGATGGCGCGGACCCGGCGCGGGTCGAGCCGGGCCGCGTCTGCGGGCGACAGCTCATCGGCCACGAGGATGGAGCCGCGCGGGAGCTCCCGGGGGAGGCGCTCGGCGCCGCCGGAGAGCTGCCGCCCGATCTCGCGGGCCACGTCGGCGATGTCCGCCTCGCGCTCGCGCATGGCGCTCGAGTCGGCCTCCGCGAGCCGGCGCCCGAACTCTTGCGCCACTTCGGCCAGGGCCCACTCCGCGTTGACCCGATCCCGCTCGACCCGCCGGACGACGGCGGACAGAAAGGTCTCGTCGGAGGCGATCAGGGCGTGGGCCTCCAGGATCGCGGACAGCTCCGTCCCGATGTCGCCGCCGGCGTTCGCGGAGTGGCCGCGCAGGCTCTCCGCGGCCCGGCGCGCGGCCCGGCGCAAACGGCGCTCCTCCTCGTCGAACTCGGAGGCGGAGAGCGCGCGCCGGAACGTCGGCATCCCGTCGAATCGGACGATGACGGCGCGGCCGACCGCGATGCCCGGGGAGACCGAGAGACCCTGGAGCATGTGCTATCGGATCGTCGGTTCATCGGGCCATCGGTTCATCGGGTGAAGTGGATGCGAGCTTCCGTCGATGAGCCGATGAGCCGATCATCCGATCAACCGATTCCTCCTCACTCCCCCTCGTCGAAGCTGCGGGAGATCAGGTCCTCCACCGCCGCCAGGGCGTCGGCCTCGTCCTCGCCGCTGACCGAGACGACGATCCTGGTCCCCTGGGAGGCGGCGAGCAGCAGGATCCCGAGAATGCTCTTGCCGTCCACCTCTTCCCCGTTCTTGCGGACTTTCACCGCCGACTTGAAGCGGCTGGCGGTCTGAACGAACTTGGCGGCCGCGCGGGCGTGGAGCCCCAGGCGGTTGGAAATCGAGAGCTCCCGCTCGATCACGGCGTGCGCCCATCGGAGCCCGCGCCCGTGGGCTCGGTCGCCGCGGAGAGCGCCTCCTCGTCGGCGAGCAGGTCCGAGGCGACGCAGATCGAGCGCCGGGCCCGGTCCCGGGCCAGATGCGCCATCTCCGCGACCGAGCGCACGCTCCTCTGGAGCGAGGCGCACTTGACGACCATGGGCAGGTTGACCCCCGTGACGATCTCGACCCGGTCTTTCTGGAGAAAGGAAAGGGTCAGGTTGGTCGGCGTCCCGCCGAACATGTCCGTCAGGATGACGGCCCCATCCCCTTCGTCCGCCTCGGCGAGGCCGCGGCCGATCCGCTCCCGGGCATCCTCCCCCGTCTGGTCCCAATCGAGGGCGACCGCGACGATCCGGGAGATGTCCGGCTGGATGGTCAGCGCCGCCGCGCGCAACTCCTCGGCCAGGCGGCCATGGGTCACCAGAACGACGCCGATCATCGGAGCTCCGATTCTAAGCCGGGAGAGGGAGGACGGAAGACGCAAGAGGGACGCGACGCGCCCAATTGCTTCCCGATCTTCCTCTTGCGTCTGCCGCCTTGCGTCCTGCGCGCCGCCAGGAGGCGGTCATTCCCGGGTCGCGTCCCGGTGGGAGACGCGCACGGGGAACCCCTTCTTCTTGAGGACTTCCGCCAGCCTCTCGGCGATGTACACGGAGCGGTGCTTTCCGCCGGTGCAGCCGATGCCGATCGACAGGTAGCTCTTGTGCTCCTTCTCGAAAAGGGGCACCAGATAGTCGAGCAGGTCGGTCAGGCGGGAGAGAAACGCCTGGGTCTCGGGATCCTGCTCGATGTAGGCCGCGACCGCGGGGTCGAGCCCCGACTTGGGCTTCAACTCCGGCACGAAGTGCGGGTTGGCGAGGAAGCGGACGTCGAAGAGCAGGTCGACGTCGTGCGGGGTGCCGAACTTGTAGCCGAAGGAGGTCGCGGAGATGACCATGCGCGCGCGGCTCGGGTCTCCCACGAAGGTCTTCTGGATGACGGAGCGCAGCTCGTGCACGGTCAGGGCCGAGGTGTCCACCACCACGTCGGCCACGGCGCGCACTTCCTTGAGCATCTCGCGCTCGCTGCGCAGCGCCGAGAGCAGCGACGAGTCCCCCGCCAGCGGGTGCGGCCGGCGGGTCTCGGAGAAACGGCGGATGAGCGACTCCTCCGAGGCGTCGAGAAACAGCAGGCGCGTCCCGGCGCAGCGGCGGCGCAAGCGCGCCAGGATCTCCGGGAAGCGCGCCGCGAACCCGGGGTTGCGCACGTCGAGAATTACTCCCACCAGGCGGGCCGTGACGTGGTCGAGCAGCGGCTCTACAAGCTCGAGCGGCAGGTTGTCCACACAGAAGTACCCGATGTCCTCGAAGCACTTGTTGACGTAGCTCTTTCCGGAGCCGGAGAGCCCCGTCACGATCACCAGGCTTTCGGGGACGGCAGCAGCGGGTGCGGCGGCGGGGGCGCTCATCGGCGCTAGCGCCGCACCGCCGGGGATTCGGCGTTGCGGGCGATCTGCTCGTCCACCTTGAGCGCGAACTCCTTGGCCGCGTCGTACCCCTGCTGCTTCAAGAGCTCGTTGCGCGCCGCGATCTCGATGAGCAACGCGAGGTTGCGCCCCGAGGCCACCGGGAGGGTCATGAACGGACGGGGGCGATCCAGGATGGCGTAGGTTTGCCCGTCGATGCCGAGCCGGTCGTACTTCTTGGTCGGGTCCCAGCGCTGCAGCTCGATGACGAGCTCGATCGACTTGGAGGCCCGCACGGCCGAGACCCCGAAGAGGTGCTTGATGTTGATGATCCCGATGCCGCGCAGCTCCATGTGATAGCGGATCATCTCGGCGGCCCGGCCGACGAGCGAGCCGTTGGGGTACTTTCGGATCTCGACGACGTCGTCGGCGACCAGCCGGTGCCCGCGCTGGATGAGGTCGAGGGCGCACTCGCTCTTGCCGATGCCCGAGTCGCCGATGAGCAGCACCCCCATGCCGTACACGTCCACGAGCACCCCGTGGACCGTCGTCGCGGGAGCGAGCTCGTCCTCGAGCACGCGCGTGATCGACTGGATGACGACGGAGGTCGTCTGGGGCGAGACGAGCAACGGGACGCGCTGCGCGCGGCACTCGCGCGCCAGGTCGTCCGGCACCGGTTGCCCCTTGGTCACGACGAAGGCCGCCACGGGCAGCGCGCAGATGGCGGCGATGCGCTCGTCCCGCACCTCCGGCGTCATGGTGTCGAGGTAGTGCAGCTCGCTCTCCCCCAGGATCTGGATCCGGCCGGGCTTGATGTAAGGGAGAAACCCCGCCAGGGCGAGCCCCGGCCTCTGGATCCGTCCCCAGGAGACGGGCCGCCCGAAGCCCGACTCCCCCGCCACGAGCCGCAGGGCGAGATCCTCGAGCTCCCGGCAGCGGAGGACCTCCGCGGTCAGCTTCGCCGTGCGCACGGCGCTCTCGACGGGGCTCATGTCGTGGCCGCCGCGGAGGCCGCCGCCTCCGCCTCCCGGAGCGTGTGCGCGATCGTTTCGGCCGATCCGGCCTGCCGGACCTGGTCGGGCAGGTCCGAGGTGCGCGACGCGAGGCGCGCCAGCCGCGCCAGCACCTGAAGGTGCTGGGCGGGCGCGTCCCAGGGCGACAGAAGCAGGAAAACCAGATGGATGGGGCGCCCGTCGGCGGTCCCGAAGTCGATGCCGGGCGCGGAGAAGCCGACGGAGACGACCACGTCCGTAAGCCCCTGCATGCGGCAGTGGGGGAACGCGACCCCTTCCTTGCCCAGGCCCGTGCACCCCTCTCGCTCGCGCCGGCGCAGCCGTTCGGCCAGCTCCAGCGGGTCCCGGATGACCCCCGCCGCGGCGAGGTTGCCCGCCATCTCGAGCAGCGCCTCCTCGAGCGTGCGCGC
Source organism: Thermoanaerobaculia bacterium (assembly GCA_050745345.1). Taxonomy (GTDB): domain Bacteria; phylum Acidobacteriota; class Thermoanaerobaculia; order UBA5066; family Gp7-AA6; genus DATBFU01. The sequence continues at coordinate 1,736 of JBOGJK010000334.1, read as the reverse complement.
GGCAAGCTCCGGGAAAACCAGGCGCGGCTCGATCTGCAGCGGCGGGAACCCCGAGTTCACGGCCTCCTCCGGCACGGGCGTTTCAGCATTCCGGCACGATCAGGCCGAAGTCGCCGTCGCGGCGCTTGTACAGCACGCAGATCCTCTCGGTCGAGGAGTCGCGGAAAACGAGGAACTCCTGGCGCGAGCTCTCGATGCGCATCGCGGCCTCTTCGACGCTCATCGGCTTGATCGACAGGCGGTCGGTGCGCACGATGCGGTTGCCGTCGGAGCCCCCGGCCGCCGGGCGCCCGAAGGCGCGGCCTGAGAGCACGTCCATCCGCCAGGCGGGCGCCGGGGCCCGGTGCTTGCGGTCCCGGCGCTTCTCGGTGTCGCGCTTGGCCTGCGCGTCGATCTTCTCGAAGGCGAGGGCCACCGCGGCGTTCGGGTCGGCCGTCTCTTCCTGCGCCTTCCAGCGGCGCCTCCGGTGAGTCGCGATGATCTCCGCGCCGAACCGGTGCTTCTCGTGGGACAGCACGACGCGCACGCGGGCCGGGCCTCCCAGGTGCCGCTCGAGCCTCTGGGTGCGCTCCCTGGCGAGCTTCTTGAGAGAGTAGGTCACCTCGACGTTGCGACCGGTGCACTCGACCGCCATGGTTCCTCCTTCCAAGTCAAAAGCTCTGCTTGCGCTGGGACGAGGAGGGGATGCGGAGCTCCTCCCGGTACTTGGCGACCGTGCGCCGGGCGATCTGGATTCCTTCGGCGCGCAGCCGCTGCATGATGCGGGCGTCCGAGTGGGGGCGGCGAGCGTCCTCCTCCGAGATGATCCGGGTGATCTTGCTCTTGATCGAGAGAGAGGAGACGTCGTCTCCCGTCGTCGAGTCGATCCCGCTGTGGAAGAAGTACTTCATCGGGAAGAGGCCGCGCGGGGTGTGGATGTACTTGTTCGACACGACTCGCGAGACCGTGGACTCATGCATCCCGATGTCGTTGGCCACGTCGCGCAGCACGAGGGGGCGCAGGTGCTCGATGCCGTTGTCGAGGAAGGCGCGCTGGTGGCGGACGATCGAGTCGGCCACCTTGTAGATGGTGCGCTGCCGCTGGTCCAGGCTCTTGATCAGCCAGACGGCGGAGCGCATCTTCTCCTTCAGATAGGTCGCCGCCTCCTCTCCGATCGCCCCGTTGCCCCCCCGCAGCATCCGCCGGTAGGCCGCCGAGATGCGCAGCTTCGGCAGCCCGTCCTCGTTCAACTGGATGACGTACTCGTCTCCCACCTTGCGCACCGCGACGTCCGGCTCCACGTAGATCGTCCGCTCGTTGGAGTACTTGCGGCCGGGCTTGGGCTCCAGGTTCTTGATGATCTCGACGACCGCCTGCAGCTGCGACATCCCGACGCCCAGCGTGCGCGCGAGCGCCGCGAACTGGCGGTTCAGGAACTCCGGCCAGTGCTCCGTGATGATCTTCTCGATCAGAGGGTTTTCGATTCCGAGGGCGCGGATCTGGAGCATCAGGCAGTCGGGCAGATCGCTGGCGCAGATGCCGGGCGGGTCGAAGGAGCGCACGAGGAGAAGGGCCGCCTCGGTGTCGGCCTCCCGCGTGAAGCCGGCCGCGCGGATCTCCTCGCGCGTGACCCGCAGGTAGCCGTCCTCGTCCAGGTTGCCGATCAGGTAGACCGCGATCTCGCGCACGGGCGGGGTCGCCTCGGACATCGAGAGCTGCCAGCTCAGGTACTCCGGAAGCCCCGGAGGGCTCGACAG
>JBOGJK010000333.1:0-4123 GCA_050745345.1 Thermoanaerobaculia bacterium | reverse complement strand
GTGCCGGCTCGGCCAGAACGCACGCGACGTCGCCGTGCGCGAGCGCCGCCTCGAGCGCCGGGATGTCGTTGAACTCGACGACGCGCGTCGTCGCCGCCGGGTCGACCGGGGGACCCAGGTTCCCGCGCCGCGGACCGGCAGCGCCGTTTCGAAGCGTCACGAAGGTCTCGTCGACCGTCCCGTGGTAGCACCCGTTGAAGACAAGAATGCGCGGGCGCCGCGTGATGTGCCGCGCGAGGCGGATGGCGAAGCGGTTGGCGTCGGTGGCGGTCAGGGTCGTCTGCCAGTAGGGGAGCCCGAAGCGGCGCGCGAGCTCTTCGCCCACCCAGACGGCGTCCTCGGTCGGCAGCATGAACGTGATGCCGCGCCGCGCCCGGCCGATCACGGCCTCGACGACAGCGGCGGGCGCGTGACCCGTCATCGCGCCGGTGTCCCCCAGGCACAGATCCAGATACCGGTGCCCGTCCACGTCCGTGAAATGGGCGCCGGAAGCCTCCTCGACGAAGAGGGGAAAGCTACCCGCCCACCGTACCATCCAGTTCATCGGCACGCCGCCGAGCAGGCTCGCCCGTGCGCGTTCGAACAGAGCCCGCGAGCGGGGATGGGTGGCCGGGAACCGCTCCTGCTCTCGAGCGAGGAGCGCCTTCAAGCGCGCGCGATCGACAGCCACGGCCGGGCAGTATAGCCACGCGCGAACCGGGATCGGGCAGTTTGACTGCTGACTCCGTTCCGGTAAGATGCCCCGTTCCCGTCGCGGGGTCGTAGTTCAGTTGGTTAGAACGCCGGCCTGTCACGCCGGAGGTCGCGGGTTCGAGTCCCGTCGGCCCCGCCAATCGACGACAAGCTACCGCCACGGTCGAGGGTGTACGGCGTTAGGCGGAGTGGACCAAGGAAAGAACGCAGGCCGACGCTTGCTGCGAATCGGCCGCCGAAACGCGCTAACCGACTTGGCGGCGAGCGCGGCGCGCGATCGCGATGGTTTGTGGACTCACCCCTCTCGGCCCGCCCGGGCGGGCTCGACGGGGATCGAGCTGGCTGACTACGCCTCGGGGCGGCGCAGGCGAGGCCTTCGCTGCGGCGTCCAGTGCTCGCAGACCTGCTGGCGCTCTCGGCCGTCGCACCGGGCGCAGTGGAGGATGTTGTCCGCGAACGCCCGCCAGCCGTGCACGAGGACTCGTGTCGCCGCGTCCTCCAAGTCGTACCCGCGCACCAGAAGACTTTTCTGGCAATGAGCGCACTCGAGTACGAACGGCCGTTTTCCGCGTGACTGTGTCATTTGGCTGTCCGGCATCACCTCCACCCTCCATCCTATCCGCGGGCAGGCCCGCGGCAATGGCACCCTCGTGGTGCGCCGGGAGTCGCGCCGGAGGGGCGCCTGCGGCCCGCGGCGAAGGCCACGCGGCCTAAGTCGTGGCGGGTCAGCTAGTTGACGACGATGATCTTGCCGCGCATCTGGTCGTGCTGGCTGCTTGAGCCGCAAGCGGATTCCGTGCAAAGGAAGGTGTAGGGGCCGACCATTCCCCCAGTGATGGCGATCGCCTGAATCGGGAGGCGCTCTCCGGTCTCCAAGTTTCCGCCGTTCAAGCCGAGGGCCGCGACACCGCTGAACCGATGCGGCGGAATGGGTGTGCCGATGTCGGGATTGTCGTTGTGGATGTCGAAGAGGTACGTCTGCCCCACGTGGAGGGTCATCGTGTTCTGGCCGGGATACGTCGGATCCGAGGAGATCTCCGGGCCGGAAAGGAAATCCCACTGCCAGGAGATGACGCGCAGGCTCACCGCGATCGCGGCCGGAGCCGTCGGGGTCGGCGTTGCGGTCGGTGTCGGCGTCTTGGTCGGCGTGGCCGGCTTGGCCGGCGTCTGCGTGCGGGTCGGCGTCGGGGAGGGGCCGGCCGGCGTGAGCGTCGGCGACGAGCCGAACCCCGAGGTGTCGGCGCCCAGGCAGCCCGGGCTCTCGGTCACCGGGTTGTGGAACTGCTTGACGGCGCCGGTCTGACTCTGCCGGACCGTCAGCGTGTATTCCAGGTCGGTAAGCCCTCCCCAGAACACCCAGTAGTCCTGTCCGATCGCCGTGGCGTCGAGGATCTTCACGAACACCTCCGGCACCAGCGGACCGGCGGTCGGCACGAGCGCCGGGATCGTGAAGTATCCGAACACGTCGTTCTGCGGGATGGCCTTGCCGACTCCGCTCTGGCCCGTCCTCGGGTCTCGCGCCTCGAGCGTCACTTCGAAGCCGTGGCTCGAAATCAGCCGCAGAGTGTTCTCCTCCGAGACGACGACCAGGGCAGTCGTCACGGTCGCTCCCGCGGAGTTGGCCGCCGTGAGGCTGACCGGGTACGTCCCGGCCGCCGCGTAGACGTGAGTCGGGCTTTGAGAGTTCGACCCCTGCCCGTCCCCGTAGCTCCATCTCCAGGAGGTGGGAGATCCCGAGGAGGAGTCGGAGAACCGCACCGCGGATCCCGCCGCGGGATTAGGAGGTTCGAGGTGGAAGGACGCGGTCGGCGCGGCGGCTCTCTCGAAGCCGACCCCGACAAGCGCCAATCCCATCGCCGCGGCGGTCTTGAAGAGATGTCCCAGCATCGGTCCTTTCGCGGGTCCCGGAGCCCTCAGTACGACCGCGGCGGCTTTCCCTTCCGCGCCTTGGACTGGCGGATCTGTTCCGCTTTGCGGCGGGACGCGGCCGCCTCCTTGACGTATGCGTCCTTCTGCTCCGCCTGCCCTTGCAGTTCCGAGATCTGCGCCAGCGTCGCGAGCAGGCGCGCTTGCTCGTCCCAGGCCGATACGCGCTGCGGGACCAGCCGCAGAGCCTCCTGAATCGACGCGAGGCCTCGCATCGCGCAGTCGCGGGCCGCCTCGCTCGAGTCAACGAGGATCGGCTGCTCGGAGATCACCTGCAGTTTCCCCTCGGCGCACGCCCGGCCCCGCACGGCGAGAACCTGGAGGGCGTCCGCCCGGCGGCCCGGCGGGAGCGTGGCGTCTCCGGCCTGCCGTTCGAGCCAGGGAAGGGCCGCTGCGTCATCCGCTTCGCGACAGAGCGAGAGGAGCGCCTGGTAGGCTTCATTCCGGCCAGGCTCCCGCGTCAGAACCTCTTCGTAGGCGGCGATCGCCCGGGGCGCGATCTGCGACCGCTCCATCTCGTCGCGGCTCAGGCGGAATCGCGTCTGGAGGGTGCGGGCCAGCAGGAAGCGGGTCTCGACCGACGTCGGGTCGAGAGTCAGGGACCGCTCGAAGTGCTCCTGGGCCGCGGCGAAGTCGCGGGCCTGGAAGAGTCGCACCCCTTCCTGGGCCTCACCGCGGGCGTCGAGCGACTGCTCTTCGCGGGCTTCCGGCGCGCGAGCCGGGGGGGCCCCGAGCGCGTGAGAGCCGGAAGCACAACCGAACCACGCCGCCAGGGCGAGCCGCCAGAGCAAGTGCCGTCGTCTCACCTCAGACGAGAAAACCGATGTTGGGCGTCGAGAAATGCCCGAGGTTCGGGAAGACATAGGACAGGTCCGCCGGCGCCAGCCCGAACCAGTTGGCCAGTGTGGCGGCATACTGGTCCACGGCGACCGTCGGGATCCAGCGACCGCGGCTGTCGGTGTCGTCGGGCGCGCCGAGCACCATGGTCGGGAAGACGTTTCCGCTGGGGCCAACCGAGCCGTAGAAGGCGCCCCCCAGAACCACGCCCCCCATGACGAGCTGGTGATTGCCCCAGGCATGGTCGGTTCCGACACTCCCTCCGGACCCGGAAGGCTCGAGGGTACGCCCGAAGTCGGAGAGCGTGAAGGTGGTGACCTGCGTCTCGAGCTGGAGCTCAACCGTCGCGTCGTAGAAGGCCTTCATCGCCTCCGAGAGCTCCGAGAGCAGATCTCCCTGGTTGCCGATCTGGTCCTGGTGCGTGTCGTAGCCGCCCTGCGAGCAGAAGAAGATCTGGCGCTTGACGCCGAGCGTCTGATGGATCTTGATGACCTTGGCCACCTGCCTCAGCTGACTGGCCAGGCCGCTGCCAGGGAAGACGGTGCTGATGACGGGGTCGGTGGTGAGGATGCTGCTGATGTCGATCGCCTGCTGCGTGGCGTCGCTCGTGGCAGCCACCAGCAGGGCGGTATCGTCGATCGTGCGCAGAAAGTCGAAGGAGTTCCGG
>JBOGJK010000332.1:0-7776 GCA_050745345.1 Thermoanaerobaculia bacterium | reverse complement strand
GTGCGGGGTTCCTGCTGAATGACGAAATGGACGACTTCACCAGCAAGCCGGGCGAGCCGAACGGGTATGGATTGATCCAGGGCGAGGCGAACGCGATCGCCCCGGGCAAGCGGATGCTCTCCTCCACCTGCCCCTCGATCGCTGTGCTCGATGGAAAGAACACCCTCGTGTGGGGCAGCCCCGGCGGCTCGACGATCCCGACGACGAATTTCCAGATCCTGTTGAACGTCCTGCTGCGTGGCGAGAGCCTCGAGGAGGCGGTGGCCGCTCCCCGGTTCCACCAGCAGGACCTCCCCGACAAGATTCAGATCGAGCCCGGACGTTTCGACGCCGCCTGGGTCGAGGCGCTCCAGACGCGAGGCCACACCGTGGAGGTGCGAAAGGACAGCAACGGGCGGGAATCAACGATCGGCCGCGTCAACGCGATCGCGCGGCGGGCGGATGGAAGGCTCACGGCCGTGGCCGACCCGCGCCGGCTCGGAGTCGGACTGGTCGCCGAACCGGAGCCATGACTCAGCTCCTCCGTCCCCTCTATCGCGAGGGACGGATCCTGCGCCTGCTCGACCAGCGTTTGCTGCCGGGCAAGGAGGTCTGGCTCGAGCTCGAGACGGCGCCGGAGATCGCGCTCGCCATCCGCGATATGGCGGTGCGCGGCGCGCCCGCCATCGGGGTGGCCGCCGCCTACGGCGCGGCCTTCTCGATTCGGAGCGGCGCCTCCACACCCCCCGCCGAGCGCTTCGAGACGGCTCGCCGACTGCTCGCCTCGACGCGCCCGACCGCGGTCAACCTCTTTTCGGCCCTCGAGCGCCTCTCGCGGCGCTTCGATCGAGTCCGGGAGTCTCCTACGGAGCAGATCGAGACGGCCCTCGTGGCCGAGGCGGATGCCCTCGCCGCCGAGGACCTCGAGGCCTGCCGGCGCATCGGCGAGCTCGGCGCCGCGCTGCTTCCGCGGGAGGCAACCGTGCTGACGCACTGCAATGCGGGGGCCCTCGCCACGGCCGGTTACGGTACGGCCCTGGGCGTCATCCGCGGCGCGGTCGCCTCGGGCCGCTCCGTGCGCGTGCTCGCCGGCGAAACGCGCCCCTTCCTGCAGGGCGCCCGCCTGACCTGCTGGGAGCTTTCCCGGGAGGGAATCCCCGTCGAGCTGATCACCGACAGTATGGGGGGCCACTTCCTTTCGACGGGCGCCGTCCACGCCGTCGTCGTCGGCGCCGACCGAATCGCCGCCAACGGCGACACGGCCAACAAGATCGGGACTTACCCGCTCGCCGTGCTGGCCAGGGAGAATCGCGTGCCTTTCTACGTGGCCGCGCCCACGACCTCGATCGACCTCGCCTGCCCCGGCGGCGCTTCGATCCCGATCGAGGAGCGAGAGGCCGCCGAGGTCCTCTCCTTCGCGGGCCATTTGATCGCGCCTCCCGGCGTGTCGGGCCGCTACGTCGCCTTCGACGTGACGCCGGCGCGCTACATCACGGCGATCGTGACGGAGCGGGGAGTCTGCGAGCCGCCGTACGACGAGAGCCTGCGCCGGGCGGTGGAGACGGCACGTAAACCGTGAACCGTAAACCGGAGCCGGGAGCCTCGGGTCGGTTCACGATTCACGGTTCCCGCTTCTGGCTATAATGGCGTCATGAAGAACGCCAGAATCTCAGAGCTGCGCGACGGCCTCTCCGAGTACCTCGCCCGGGTGCGAAAGGGCGAGACGGTCATCGTCTACGACCGCGACACGCCGATCGCGCGAATCGAGCCGATCGCCCCCGCCGACCAGAGCCTGCCCGAATGGGTGCGCGAGGCGGAACGGCGAGGCGTCCTGACTCCGCCGAAGATCCGGGACGGCGCCAAGCTGCCGCCTCCGGTCAAGACGGCGAAGCCCGCCCGACTCGTGGAGGCTCTGATCGAGGAGCGCCGCTCCGGCCGATGAAATTCTGGGACTCGTCTGCTCTCCTCGCGCTCGTCGTCGCCGAGCCACGGACGGCAGCTGTTCGAGCCGCCTTCGACGACGACAGCGACCAAACCGTCTGGTGTCTGACGGAGATCGAGATCGCCTCCGCGCTCGCGCGGCGCGGACGCGAAGACCTCGAACCGATGGAGGCCGAGCACGCCCGAGGGGAAGTCAGGTTCCTTTCGGAACGCTGGCGCACCGTTCACTCCATCGATCAGGTTCGCCCCCGAGCCATCCGCCTGGTCAATACCCATCCCATTCGCGCTGGCGATGCCGTGCAGCTGGCCGCCGCGCTGGTTACATGCCTCGAGCGTCCCGACATGCTTCCCTTCGTCTGCCTCGACGACCGGCTGCGCGATGCCGCGCGGCGCGAAGGGTTCCCGGTCCTGCCCGCGTGATCGTCCTCGGCATCGAAACCTCCTGCGACGAGACCTCGGTCGCACTGCTCGGAGAGGACGGTCGGGTCTTCTCCAACGTCGTGGCCTCTCAGATGCGCGCGCACGCGCGCTTCGGAGGGGTCGTGCCGGAGCTCGCGGCGCGGGCACACCTCGAGAACCTGCCGACCGTGTTCGAGGAGGCGCTCGCCCGCTCGGGGGCCGCCCTCGAAGAGGTCGGCCTGGTCGCGGCCACGGCGGGGCCCGGGCTGATCGGGCCGCTGCTGGTGGGGCTGTCGGCCGCCAGGGCGCTCGCCTTCGCGCGCGGCGTGCCGCTCGTGCCGGTCAACCACCTGGAAGGCCACCTCTACTCCGCGTACCTGGACGGGCAGGGCAAGCCGGCGCGCCCGGTCGTGTACCCCTTCCACGGTCTCGTCGTCTCGGGAGGCCACGCCGAGCTGGTGCGCGTCGAGGCGGAGCGGATCGTTCCGATCGCGCGGACGCGCGACGACGCGCCGGGCGAGGCCTTCGACAAGGTGGCGCGCCGGGCAGGCCTCCCCTACCCCGGCGGGCCCCCGATCGACCGCATCGCCGCCCGGGGGGACGGCGGCCGCTACGCTCTCCCGATCGGGCGGCTCGGGGACGGCTCGCTCGACTTCTCCTTCTCGGGACTGAAGACCGCGATGCTGCGGGAGTTCGAGCGGCGCGGCATCGACGGGTCCCCACTCGATCCGGAGACGCTCGGCCGCGATGTCATTGACCTGTTCGCCTCGTTCCAGCGCGCGATCGTGGCGGCGCTCCGCGAGAGGGTCGACGCGGTACACGCGCGAGAGGGCATCCGCCTGCTTGCGCTCTCGGGAGGGGTCGCCGCCAACTCCGAGCTGCGCGCGACGTTCTCCGCCTGGGGGGAATCGCACGGCGTTGCGGTGCTCCTGCCCGACCGGTCGTTGACGACCGACAACGCGGCCATGATCGCCTGGGCGGGTCTGCTGCGCTTCCGACGGGATGGCCCCCAAGATGCCGCACTGGCCACGGCGCGCTCCCGCTGGCCCCTGGGGGGTTAGTCGACAGTCGACCGCGCAGCCGGACTTGTCGACTGTAGACTGTCGACTCTCTTTATGATCGACTCCCGGTGCATCCGCAACTTCTCGATCGTCGCTCACATCGACCACGGGAAGACCACCCTGTCGGACCGGATCCTGCAGGTGTGCGGCGCCGTCTCCGAGCGGGAGATGCACGAGCAGATGCTCGACGACATGGAGCTCGAGCAGGAGCGCGGCATCACGATCAAGGCCCGGGCGGTGACGCTGCGTTACCGGGCGAAGGACGGGCACGACTACACGCTGAACCTGATCGACACGCCCGGCCACGTCGATTTCTCCTACGAGGTCTCGCGGTCGCTCGCGGCCTGCGAGGCAGCCGTGCTCGTCGTGGACGCCACCCAGGGGGTCGAGGCGCAGACGCTCGCCAACGCCTATCTCGCCGTCCACAACAACCTGACGATCGTGCCCGTGATCAACAAGATCGACCTGCCGTCGGCGGAGCCCGAGCGGGTCCGGGAGCAGATCGAGCAGGTCGTGGGGATCCCGGCGGATCGCGCCGTCCTGACCTCCGCCAAGCAGGGGATCGGGATCGAGGAGCTCCTCGAACGGATCATCTCCGACGTGCCGCCGCCCCAGGGGGATCCCGGCGCCCCCTTGAAGGCGCTGCTCTTCGACTCCTGGTACGACCCGTACCGGGGCGTCACTTCTCTGGTGCGGATCGTGGACGGCCGGCTCGACCCGCGCATGAAGATCCGGGCGATGGGGACGGGACTCCAGGCGGAAGTCGAGGAGGTGGGGGTCTTCCGGCCGCAGCGCGAGCCGGTCGATTCGCTGGGCGTCGGCGAGGTCGGGTTCCTCTGGGCCAACATCAAGGACCTCCACTCGACACGCATCGGCGACACGATCACCGAGCTGGCGCGGCCGACGGCGGAGCCGCTGGCGGGCTTCGCCGAGGCCAAGCCAATGGTCTTCGCCGGGCTCTTCCCCACCAATGCCGACGACTACGCCAACCTGCGCGACGCCATGGAGAAGCTGCGCCTGAATGACGCGTCTTTCAGCTTCGTGCCGGAGAATTCGACGGCGCTGGGCTTCGGGTTCCGCTGCGGGTTCCTGGGGTTGCTCCACATGGAGATCGTGCAGGAGCGCCTGGAGCGGGAGTTCGACCTCGACCTCATCACGACGGCGCCGGGAGTCAACTACCGCGTCACGAGTACCGAGGGCGAGGTCCTGGAGATCGTCAACCCGAACCACCTCCCGTCTCCCAACCACATCGAGCGGACCGAGGAGCCGTACATCACCTCGACGATCATCACGCGCGACGACTTCCTGGGAGGCCTGCTCAAGCTCTGCGAGGAGCGGCGCGGCGTCCAGAAGTCGCTCGAGTACCTCTCCTCGAACCGCGTGGTGCTGACCTACGAGTTCCCCTTGAACGAGGTCGTGCTCGACTTCTACGACAAGCTGAAGTCGATCTCCAAGGGGTACGCCTCCTTCGACTACGAGTTCGCGGGGTACCGGGAGGGGGACCTGGTCAAGCTCGATATTCTGGTCAACGGCGAGCCGGTGGACGCCCTGTCGCTGATCGTCCACCGGGACGAGGCGGCCGCCAAGGGGAGGATCCTCGCCGCAAAGATGAAAGAAATCATCCCCCGGCAGATGTTCGAGGTGGTGATCCAGGCCGCGATCGGCTCGAAGATCATCGCCCGCGAGACGGTCTCGGCGATCCGCAAGAACGTACTCGCCAAGTGCTACGGGGGCGACATCACACGCAAGAGAAAGCTGCTCGAAAAGCAGAAGGAAGGAAAGAAGAGGATGAAGCGGGTGGGAAGGGTGGACATCCCCCAGGAGGCCTTCCTTGCCGTGCTGAAGGTGGAATGAGCGAAAAGAAGAAAGAGACCTCGGTTGCCCAGCGGCACTCCTCCTCGCGGGAGTGGTACGAGTCGCTGCTGGTGGCCGGCATCTTCGTCCTGTTCGTCCGGACCTTCGTGGTCCAGACCTACCAGGTGCCGACCGGCTCGATGGAGAAGACGATTCTGGTGGGCGACCACCTGCTCGTCAACAAGTTCGCCTACGCCCCGCGGCTGCCGGCCCTGGCGGGACCGCTCCCTTACCGGGACGTCCGCCGGGGCGACATCATCGTCTTCAAGAAGCCGGGGGACGACGTCAACCCGGGCAACGTGCTGGTCAAGCGCGCGGTGGCGGGGCCGGGCCAGACCGTCCAGCTGCGCGACAAGGCGCTCACGGTGGACGGGCAGCCGGCCGACGGGCCGCACGTCCAGCACATCTATCCCGACCTCTACCGCCGCACCGACCCCGAGGCCTCGGAGATGGGCGTGCTCCGGGACCAGTTCGGCCCCTTCCCGGTGCCCGCCGGCCACTACTTCGGCATGGGAGACAACCGGGACAACTCGCTCGACAGCCGATTCTGGGGGCCGATCCCGCGTGCGAACGTCTTCGGCCGGCCGTTCCTGATCTACTGGTCCTACGAGGCCGAGCCCAACTCGCACGTCTGGCGCGGCGCCGTCGCGAAGATCCGGCAGCTTGCGAGCGTCGCGATTCACTTCTTCTCCCGGACGCGATGGGACCGGATGTTCACGCTGGTCCACTGACCGGCGGCCCCGAGACCGACGCGGTTTCCGCGAGGACCCCCGCGCTGCGCTCCCGCGCCCGCGACTTTGCCGAGGCGATCCTCGTCGCCGTCATCCTCGCCCTCTTCGTGCGCACATTCCTTCTCCAGGCCTACGCCGTTCCCACTCCCTCCATGGAGGACAACATCCTGGTCGGCGACCACCTGATCGTGAACAAGTTCCTCTACGCGCCGAGCCGCTTCGGCGCGCTTTCCGGGCTCCTGCCCCGGCGGCGCGTGCTCGCGGGGGACGTCTTCGTCTTCAAGTTCCCCGAGGACCCCCGCCGCGACTTCGTCAAGCGCGCGATCGCGCTGCCGGGAGACCTCCTCGAGATCCGCGACAAGGTGGTCTACGTGAACCAGGCGCCGCTCGCGGAGCCCGCCGTAACCCACGCCGACCGAAACGTCTACGCCGCCGGGCGCCGCGACCAGTTCGGCCCGATCCGGGTGCCCGAGGGCCACATCTTCGCCCTCGGCGACAACCGCGACAGCTCCAACGACAGCCGGTTCTGGGGAACGGTCCCCACCGCGAACGTGAAGGGCCGGGCGCTTCTGGTCTATTGGTCCGCGCCGCCCGCGCCGCCGGGACGGAATCTGCTGCGCCGCGTCGCGGACTTTTTCACGCGCACGCGCTGGGAACGGACCTTCCGGCCCGTGCGCTGACCAGGCGTCGTTCCGGGTTACAATCGCCCGAAAACACCGGAGGCCGCCCTTGAGGGAAAGGCGCGCGCGCGCGATGCGCGGCAAGACAAACATCGGGTGCATCGTCTGGCTCGCCATCGTGATCCTGGTGGGCTACGTCCTGTGGAAGGTCGTGCCGGTCAAGATCGCGACCTCCACCTTCTACGACGCGATGCAGGAACAGGCTTCCTTCGGGTCGATCAAGAGCGTTCCGCAGATCGAGTACGCGATCCTGCAGGAGGCGCGCCGGCTCCAACTCCCCGTGGGCAAGGAGAACCTGATCATCAAGAAGGTCAAGGAGTCGATCACGATCGAGGCGCACTACGAGATGACGATCGATTTCTTCAACGGGCTGTACCGGTACGTCTGGAAGTTCGATCCGGTCGTCAGCCGGCCGCTCTTCGCGGTGTAGAGCCTGGAAGGACGCCGGCGCTCCCCGCGCGAGCGCCCCGTTTCCGGAATCTCGATCGGGGAGGTCTCCCGGGCGACGGGCATCCCGGTCACGACGCTGCGCTTCTACGAGAGGGAGCTGCCGGGCCTCTTCCCGATCCGCAAGACCGCGGGCGGACACCGCCGCTACGACGAGCGCGACGTCTCGCGCTTTTCGACCGTCCGCTCTCTGACCGGCGAAGGCCTCCCGCTCGCGGAGCTGCGCCGCGCCCTGATGTCGCGGGGAGAGCACGAGGCGCTCCGGGAGGCTCTGGAAAGGCTCGCCGCGATCCAGCAAGCCGGTTCCCGGGCCGTCGAGCAGCTCGCCCGGCGCATCGAAGAGCTGGAAAAGCGCCTCTCGGAGCTCGAAAGCCGCCCGCCCCGGAAGGGATGGTTCGGAAAAGGATAGGAAGCGCCCGCGGCTGGAATACGGCCGCCCCCCGGCGGCTTTCGTAGATTTGACTCGAAGGAGGTCGTCATGCGACTCGCCCGGACCGCGCTTCTGACCGCCGCTCTGGCGGGGCTTGCCGGCCTCGCCCTGGCCGCCGCGCCCCAGATCGGAGCCGCGGCCCCCGACTTCACGTTGAAGACGATCGACGGGAAGGATTTCTCGCTCGCCGAGGCGGCAAAAAGTCACAAGGCCGTCGTCGTCCTGTTCATCGCGACCAAGTGCCCCTACTCGAA
>JBOGJK010000331.1:0-2031 GCA_050745345.1 Thermoanaerobaculia bacterium | reverse complement strand
ACGCCACGTCGAGGTCGAGCTCCTGCATCGCGTCGAGATAGGCCGTGTACTGCTGTGTGATCTCGGCGATCGGGATATCGGAGATCGAGACCTCGTTGATGCGGATCAGGTGCAGCAGCAGGTCGAGAGGGCCGTTGAAAGCGGGGATCGCGACGGGCGGCAGACCGTCCTGCGGCTCTTCGCCCGCCATCATGGCGCCGGGCAGAGGCGGACGGCCGCGCGCACCTTCTCCATCGTCTCCTCGGCCACGGCCCGCGCCTTCTCGTCGCCGGCGTGAAGCACATCGCGGACCACGTCGGACTTGCCGGCCGTGAGCTCGGCGCGCCTGCGGCGGAAAGGCTCGAGCCCCGCGTTCATGTTTGTGATCAGGTGCTTCTTGCAGTCGACACAGCCGCGCGCCGCCGTCCGGCACTCGGAGTCGACGACCTGGACCTCGGCCGGCGGCGAGAAGATCGTGTGAAAAGGAAAGAGGTTGCAGTTGTCCGGGTTGCCGGGGTCCTGGCGGCGCTGGCGGGCCGGGTCGGTCACCATGGCCATGACCTTCTCGCCGACGCTGTCCGCCGCCTCGGTGATGCCGATCGTGTTGCCGTAGGACTTCGACATCTTGCGGCCGTCCACGCCGTTGACCTTCGGGGTCGGGGTGAAGAGCGCTTGAGGCTCCGGGAAGACGTCGCCGTACAGGCCGTTGAAGCGGCGGACGATCTCCCGGCAGATCTCGAGGTGGCTCGCCTGGTCCTCCCCCACCGGCACGAGCTGCGCGCGGTAGACCGAGATATCGGCCGTCATCAGGACCGGGTACCCGAGGAAGCCGTGCGTGCCGAGGTCCTTCGAGCGCAGCTGCTCGATCTGGTCCTTGTAGGTGGGCACGCGCTCGAGCCAGCCGAGCGGCGTGATCATCGAAAAGTAGAGAGCGAGCTCGGCGTGCTGCGGCACCCGGGACTGCAGGAAGATCGAGGCCCTCTCGGGGTCGAGGCCCACCGAGAGCCAGTCGAGGACGGCGTCGCGCGTGTTCTGCGCCAGCTGCTCCGTCTGTGCGTAGTCGGTCGTCAGGGCATGCAGGTCGGCCACGAAGAAGAAGCACCGGTAGGCGCCGCTCTTCTCGAGGTCCACCCAGTTCTTGACCGCCCCGAAGTAGTTGCCCAGGTGCACGCGCCCGGTCGGCCGCAGGCCGGAGAGGACGGTCTCGGTCATCGAATGCCCGGAAAGATGAGTCCTTGAACGAGATACTGGAACGGCCGCAGAAGGCCTTTCAGAAACGGCGTCGAGAGGAGGAGGATGAGGATCACGAAGCCGAACGGCGCGATCGTGGCGAGCAGTCTCTGAATGGGAGGCCCGGCGAGGGAAGCGAGCACGCCGCTGCCGTCGAGCGGCGGGATCGGGATGAGGTTGAAGACGCCGAGCAGCATGTTGACCATGGCGAAGTAGAAAAGCAGGTAGGTGATCGGCGCGAGGGCTCCCGCGGCGAACTGCTGGTCTTGAAGCGCCACGTAGAGGTCCCTGAGCGAGCCCGGTACGATCGATCCGATGAGTCGTAACAGCAGGATCCCGACCCCGCAGAGCAGAAAATTCGAGAGCGGACCGGCTGCGGAGACGACCAGGTTGGCCAGGCGCGGGTTTCGGGTGTTTCGCAGGTCTACGGGAGTGGGCTTGGCCGCGCCGAAGATGAAGCCCGAGATGACGTACATGATGATCGGCAGGATGACGCTCCCGAACGGGTCGATGTGGCGCATCGGGTTCAGGCTGATGCGGCCCTGGTCGCGGGCGGTCGTGTCGCCGAACTGGAGCGCGGACCAGGCGTGGGCCGACTCGTGGAACGAGATGGCAAAAAGGATGACCGCGAGCTGGATCGCGAAATCGACGATTTTGTGCGCCAAGCCGCCCAAATATACCGGATCGTCTCACTGCTTGTTGACGACCCAGTCGTAGGGGATGAACTCTTCCTTCCATCCGGCCGGGATCTCCGAGTCGCGGTACCGGTTGGCGTACGCGGCGAGCGAGGGCGCCTGCTTCAGGAAGTCTGCCGTGTAGAAG
>JBOGJK010000330.1:0-1964 GCA_050745345.1 Thermoanaerobaculia bacterium | reverse complement strand
ACCCTTGACTTCTCTCCCACCGGCACCTAGCATGGCCCGTTTTTATGAAGCGGACCTATCAGCCAAACAACCGCCATCGCAAGCGCACCCACGGTTTTCTCGTGCGCATGCGGACGCGTTCGGGCCGCGCGATCCTATCGGCGCGCCGGCGCAAGGGGCGCAAAAGACTCGCGGTGTGACCTCGGGCCCGGATCGTCCCCGGGAGACGTTCTCCCGCGACGACCGCCTTCGAAAACGACGGGAATTCGAAGAGTGCTACGCCTCCGGGGTGCGCGTCTCCGGACGCCACCTGACCCTGTTCCTTCTCCCGCCGGAGAATCCGGCGTTGGAGGCGGTCGCAGGCGCTCCGCCTTCCCGCCCCCGCCTCGGCATCTCCGTGCCGCGACGGGTCGGAACCGCCGTCTCCCGCAACCGGCTGCGCCGGCGGGTGCGCGAGATCTTCCGGCGCAGCCGCGACCTCTTCGCGCGGGGCGGGGTGGACCTCGTCGTAAACGCCCGGCCCTCGGCGGGCGCGGCCTCCTTCCAGGAGCTCAGGGAGGACTACCGCGCGCTCGTATCCAAAGGCCTGTCCCAGTCGGGGCAGACGAGGCGCCGGCCATGAGCTCTTTCGCCCGCGCGGCGACAGGCCTGCTCGGGCTCTATAAGGTGGTCGTCTCGCCGCTCCTGCCGCGGGCGTGCCGGTTCGAACCGACCTGCTCCGTCTATGCCCGCGAGGCGATCGAGCGCCACGGGCTCGCGCGGGGCGCGAAGCTCGCGCTCTCGAGACTCGCGCGCTGCCACCCGTTCCGGCCGGGCGGCTTCGATCCGGTCCCGTGAGCGCGAATCGCACGAGACTCGCTGCGGCCGCCGCGGCGCGGCGGCGATAGGACGGCCGTGGAAAAACGCCTTCTTTTCGCGGCCCTGCTGTCTCTGGCCGTCCTCGTCCTCTGGGAGTGGATCGGACCCAAGCCGCCGCGCCGCCCCGCGACAGTACCCGTCGCACCGCCGACCGCGCAGCCGGAGAGCGCGGTCTCGCCCGTCCCCTCTCCGGTGTCGGCGCCGGCCGCCCCTTCCGACCTCCGAATCGCGGGAACCCGGGAGGGACTGACGACGATCGAGAACTCGGTCGCGCGCGCCACCTTCTCCAACAGGGGCGCGGTCCTGAGTTCCTTCGTTCTCCTGAAGCACACCGACGAGCAGCGGCGCCCCTTAGAGCTCGTCCGCGCGCTGCCGGACGCGGCCGCGAGACCCCTCGCCCTCGATTTCCCGGGCCGGGCCGACCTGACGAAGGTCGCCGCGGGCGCGCTCTACGCGGTCGAGAAGGGGCCGGACCGCTCGGTCACGTTCCGCTACGCGGACGAGCGCCTGCAGGTCGAAAAGGGCGTGCGTCTCTCCGACGGATACCTCTTCGACGTGCGCGTGTCCGCCGCGGGTGCGCCCTACACCCTGCTGGTCGGGCCGGGTCTGCGCAACCCGACGGAGAAGGAACGGGCGTCGAGCTACGTGATGCCGCCGACCGGTGTGGCGACCGTCGACGGGTCGATCGAGAGGTTCGCGCCGGGGAAGCTGGAGAAAGAGGAATCCTGGACTCTCCCGCAGAACGGCTTCGCCGGGATCGAGGACAACTACTTCCTGGCCGCGCTCGCGCCGCGCCAGCCCGCGGCGGCGCGTGTTTTCCCCGTTGCGGCCGCGCCCCCGGCGGGGGAGGCGGCCGGCAAGCCGGAAGCGCTGGTCGCCGTCGGCGTCACGGCGACCGGGCCGCTCGAGGCGCGAGCGTACTTCGGCCCGAAGGACGTGGAGATCCTGGAGGGCCTGCAGCTCGGCCTCGAGCGCACGGTGGACTTCGGGTGGTTCGGAATCCTCGCGCGCCCCCTGCTGTGGCTCCTGAAGAAGACCTATGCCTGGTCGGGCAACTACGGCCTCGCGATCCTCCTCGTGACGCTCCTCGTGCGCATCCTGATCTTCCCGCTCATGCACAAGAGCTA
>JBOGJK010000329.1:0-3567 GCA_050745345.1 Thermoanaerobaculia bacterium | reverse complement strand
CGCTGAGCCAACGCAAGCTCAACAGCCGTGGCTGCTTACTCCTTAGATGGGAGTCCTCGTCCCCTGGTCCCTTCGGGTGGCTAAACCTCCCTCGAGTGGTCCCTTGTTGGTGGCAGATCACACCCCGAATTCATCGGCCCATCGACACGGCAGCACCCGCACTCCCGACGGCGACGGAAGCGAGGACCTTCTCGCGGCTCGTCTTCGCCGAGGCCGGCGCTCGTCCCGCGGCTGTAACGCAATGGCCGCCCGGGAGGAGCTTCGATTGCCGCTGATCCCCTCGCAGAGAGCCTCGGTCCCCCGACGTTCGAAGACCGCTTACCGTTCGACCCGAACTCTCGTCGAGTCGTCACGCCGAGACCGGTAACGCGGACGTCCGAACGGCGTCCATTCCACTCTCTTGAAGAGGGATTCGACTTTTTGGATTTGACTGGTCGGTCAGGCGGCCTTACCGGTCGGTCGAAACGAGGGATGATATGTCGTAATCTATTGAAAATAAGGGTCAAATTTCGATGGGAACAGTTCGTCCCTCACCCGTCCCAGGAAACGTCCTTTGGCTCCCGATTTGCTCTAGTTACGTCCCACGGAACCGATGTCTCTAATCACAGAAGGCTTTGGATTTAGAAAAGGAGGTCTTATGCCGAAACGGCTTCCATGGATGGTGGGGGCCATCGCGGTGGTCGCGGTGTGTCTCTTCGCCGTGCCCGCCGTGGCCCAGTTCGGGAGCAACACGGGCGGGATCAGCGGCAAGGTCGTCGACGAGCAGGGGGGAGTGCTCCCCGGTGTCGCGGTGACCTTATCGGAGATGGGCGCGGCGCAGACGGTCTATACCGACGCGCGCGGCGAGTTCAATATACGAAACCTGGCGCCGGGCAACTACAAGTTGACCCTGGCGCTGCAGGGGTTCTCGACGGTCAACCGCGAGAACGTGACGGTCTCCCTGGGCCGCGACACGGAGCTCTCGATTCCGATGAAGCTGTCGGCCGTAGCGGCCACGGTGACGGTCTCGGGCGAGGTTCCGGTGATCTCCACCAAGAAGGTCGAGACGGGCGCGGCGATCACGCAAGAGGAATTGAAGATGATTCCTTCGGCGCGTGATCCCTGGGTCGTTCTCCAGTCGATTCCAGGCGTCATCGTCGACCGGGTCAACGTGGCGGGATCGGAGTCGGGCCAGCAGTCAGCCTTCGCCGGTAAGGGCTCAACGGCGGGCAGCTTCTCGGTGGACGGCGTCAACCTGACCGACATGGCGGCGCTGGGCGCCTCGGCCGGCTACTACGACTTCGACTCCTTCCAGGAGATGCAGGTCATCTCCGGCGGGGCCGACGCGGCGATCGCGGGCTCGGGCACGCACCTGAACATGGTCACCAAGCGGGGCACCAACGAGGTGCACGGCAGCGCCCGGATCTTCGTGGTGGACGATCACTTCGAGTCGGAGAACAAGCCCGAGGGGGCCGCGGGCATCTCCTCCGGCAACCGGATCCAGAGCCTTCAGGACTACGGCGTGGAGGTGGGCGGACCGGTCTGGAAAGACCACATCTGGCTGTGGGGCGCCTACGGCCGCGACCAGATCAACCTCGTCACGGCTAACGGCCTGCTGGATCGCACGACGCTTGAGGACTTCAACGCGAAGCTCAACTGGCAGGTCGTCCCCTCCAACTCGGTGGACGTCTGGTACCTTCGTAGCGACAAGATCAAGTTCGGGCGCAACGCCGGCCTGACACGTCCGCCGGAGACGGCCTGGAACCAGACGACTCCGGCGAACACCTGGAAGATCGCGGACTCTCAGATTCTGGGCTCCAACTTCTTCTTCACGGCGCAGTACAACGGCGTCAACGGCGACTTTACGCTCGACCCGGTGGCCGGTCCGGCGCCGCAGGTCTTCCTCGACGAGGGCGGCGTCTGGCACAACTCCTACGTCATCTACGCCGCGCCGCGTCCACAGCGGCAGGTCAAGTCGGACATCTCCTACTTCTTCAATGCCGGCAACGTCGGCAATGAGCTGAAGGCCGGGTTCGGGTACCTGACGGCGGGAGCGAGGTCGTTTTCGATCTGGCCGGGCGATGGCTCCAATTTCAACGGCGAGGCGGACGGCCTGCTCGTGCAGATGGCCTACGGCGACAAGGCCGGCAGCTGCGCCGTCGACTGTGTCGCGATCACACGCCCTTCGGGCCTTTCGATCATGAACAAGTACTGGAGCGCCTACCTCCAGGACGCCATCACGTTCGACCGGCTGACGGTCAACTTGGGTGTTCGCTGGGACCAGCAGTACGGCGAGAACCGCCCGAGCCAGATCGTCGCAAACCCGTCGTTCCCGGCTCTCCTTCCGGCGATCGACTTCGAGGGAACTCCGAAGCAGTTCACCTGGAACGACTGGCAGCCGCGCGTCGGGCTCTCCTACGCGTTGGGGACCAACCGCACGACGGTGATCAAGGCGAGCTACTCGCGTTACGCCGAGGCCCTGGGGACAAACACGACGGGGCAGACCAACCCGACCAACGCGGTGGCCTACACGTACTACGCGTGGAACGACGCGAACGGCAACAACCTGGTCGAGGAGAGTGAAGTCGGGGGGTTCCTGGATCAAACCCGCAACTTCGACCCGGACGACCCGGGCGCGGTCTCCTCGCCCAACAGCTTCTCTTCTGACTTCCACGCCCCGAGGACCTGGGAGATCGTGGCAGGGATCGACCACGAGCTGCTGCCGGCCTTCGCGGTCGGGGTCGCCTACACGCACCGCGAGTTCACCGACCAGCTCTTCCGTTTCCCGACGGGGATCACGCGGGACGACTACTTCCTGGCGGGAACGGTGTCGGGAACGCTGCCGGACTCTCTGGGCGGCGGCGCCTACGAGGCTCCGTTCTACGAGATCGACCCGGCCATCGTGCCCCCCGGCTACACGTGGACCAACCGGCCGGACTTCAGCCAGACGTACGACGGCTTCGACTTCATCCTGACCAAGCGTCTGTCCCACCGGTGGATGCTGCGCGGCAGCTTCAGCTACAACATCAACAAGCAGCACCTCAAGGGGCCCGGCGCCTGTGTGGATCCGACCAACACCGCGCCCGGCCGGTCCGCCGACATCGGCAACCCGCAGGCGGGCTACACGGCGGAAACCTGTGCGGACGACACCTACGTCGCGACCAGCTCGTTTGGCAGCGGCGCCAAGGACAGTGTGTTCCTGAACGCGAAGTGGCAGTTCTACCTGAACGCCCTCTACCAGCTCCCGCTGAACTTCGCCTTCGCGGCGGCCGTCTGGGGCCGTGAGGGCTATCCGATCGTTCCCTTCCGGCGCGTGGCCGGTGAGGACGGCTATGTGCGCGACGTGGTCGCCCGGAGCGTCGACGAGACTCGGTACGACAATGTCTTCGAGCTCGACCTGCGGCTGGAGAAGCTGATCCCGATTACGGCCACGGCGAATGTGACCGTCTCGGCCGATCTCTTTAACGTCACCAACGAGAACACGGTGCTGCAGCGCTTCAACCGCCTGAACCGCTCCAACACGGGCAACATCAAGGAGATCCAGAGCCCGCGCGTCTTACGTTTCGGCGCGCGCATCAGCTTCTGAAG
>JBOGJK010000328.1:0-2173 GCA_050745345.1 Thermoanaerobaculia bacterium | reverse complement strand
GATCCGGGCGGGGCTCAGGCGCTCCCGTGTCTCGCTGGCTCTCGCCTCGACGTGGTCGAGCAGCGCCTCGACCCGCCCGCGCCGCCCGGGATCCGAGATCTCCGCGGCGATCGATCGCAGCCGTGTGTCGACAGCCGCGAAGAGGTCTTTCGCATCGGCGCCCTGGCCGCCCTCCACCCAGATCGCGCCGGTCTGAGCCGGGCCGGGAGGCTGGAGCATGCCCATGTCCTGGGAGCGGTGGAGCGAGCGGGATGCCATCGCGATCTGCTGATAGGAGCGCCCGCTCAACGGCTCAACGTCACCGGTCGGAAGCGCGAACCCGCTCTCCCGTTCGAACCAGTTGGAGCGAACGAGGGTCGTCGGTTTCCACGGGGTGAGCCCCTCGGCCGCGAGCTGCGGCGAAGCGTCCGGCCTCGCCGCCGCCCGAAAGGCTTCGCGGGCCAGGATGGCCGACGCCTGGTGCTGGCCGTGGCCGTCCCGCTCCGTTCCGGTGAACGTCGAGAAGATGACCTGAGGCCGGAAGCGCCGGACGATCCGCAGGACATCCTCGAGAAGGACCTCCTTCGGCCAGAGGCGGAAGGTCTCCTCGAGCGAGCGCGTAAACCCGAAGTCGTAGGCGCGGGTGAAGTACTGCCGGGCTCCGTCGAGCCTGCGGGCCGCCATCAGCTCCTGCGAGCGGATCAATCCGAGCCCCACTCCCAGCTCTTCGCCGATCAGGTTTTGGCCCCCTTCGCCCCGGGAGAGCGAGAGATAAGCGGCCTCGCCTCCCATCTTTCGCGACACCAGGGCGAGCAGCGCCGTGTTCTCGTCGTCGGGGTGCGCGCCGATAACGAGCAGCCGCCGGTTGGTCGTCAGCTTCTGGAGGAGTGGGTCGATCAGGGCAATCCCTCCGGTCGAGGGGGGCACGAGCTCCGTTCCCGGCGAGGCGGCCTGGACTCTGCCGACCTGCGTGAGACAGACGGCCAGCGTGAGGACCGAGAGAAAGCGTTTCAGCGGCTCACCCCCGGCGGAGTTTACGTGAAGGAGCTCGGCAGGTTCTCTCGTTCCGGGAGCGGAGAGGAGTCGCCCTCGGGCCTACCTCTTCTTGAGCCCCCGGCGGACCAACGGCGCGGAGGCCGCCGCCAGGGCGGCCAAGAGCGCGGCGAGCACCTGCGCTTTCTTCGCCGTGTCCATTTGCTTCCACTCCGCGGTCAGCCTGTCGATCGTGCGGCGGGAAGCGGCCGAGACCTTCTGCCAGGCGCGCCGCGCCGCGTCCGCTCCCTCGCCGGAGGCCGCCGCGAGGCGGCCCCGCGCGCCGGCGGCCTTTCTCGCGAAGTCTTGGAGCAGCCCCCGCAGGTCGCCACCGCGGGCCGAGGCGGGCCGCGGTCGGGAGACCGGCTTTTTCTTGGCGGCCGCGGGCGTACGACCCGCGGCCTTGGGGCGCGAAGCGGCCTTCCGTCTGGCCGGCGCGCGGCGCCGCGCACGGCTGCCTGCCGCGGCCGAAGCCGTTTCGCTCGTGGAACTGGGAATCTCGGACTCGTTCATCGGGTCACCTCCGGGCATTCTGTGGCGCGCCGTCCGCCCTCCGCGGACCCGCGGGGCAGGCACGCCCAGACGCATTCAATCACGAAAAGCCGGCGCGGCCGCCGCCAGGAGCGCGCCGGAAACCCTCTCCACGACCCGGAATCCAACGCCCCGAGGAGGGCATAGGTTTAGCATGGTCACCCTTGCCATGGCCGTGGACCGCAAGGCGAGCCTCGCGTGGTTCTGGCGCAACCGGCGCCGCTCGGCGGATCTCTTCGAGACCGTCCGCCCCGAGGCGTACTACGACCGACCGATTCCGCTGCGCAACCCGATCTGCTTCTACGAGGGGCACCTGCCCGCCTTCTGTGTCAACACGCTGGTCAAGCGCGGCCTCGGCGAGCCGGGGGTCGACCCGCGGCTGGAGGTCCTCTTCGAGCGCGGGATCGATCCGGAGGGCTCCTCTCGGGTGCCGGGCTCGACTTCCGGCGGCTGGCCCGAGCGGAAGGTGATACGCCGTTACGCCGCCGAGGCGGACGGCGCGGTCGCCGGCGCGATCGAGAGCAAAGAGATCGAGCGTGACGACAACCCGGTGCTGCGCCGTGGCCTCGCCCTCTGGACGATCCTCGAGCATGAGCCAATGCACCAGGAGACGTTGAGCTACATGTGGCAC
>JBOGJK010000327.1:0-3469 GCA_050745345.1 Thermoanaerobaculia bacterium | reverse complement strand
ACCTTGAGCAGCGGAAGCAGCCCGATCAGCGCAATGCCCGCCCCGCCGATCGAGCCGAGAAGCGCCGCCCGCGGCAGCGCCGAGCGGACGGTGTTGCCGAACATCGCCAGGCCGGTCTTGAAGAGGCCGACCAGAACCGTCACGGCCATGCCCATCTTCCACGAGAGAACCGCGTCGCCCGTCGCCAGGTACGCCGGCCCGAGGACCGCGAAGGACATCCCGAAGACGCTCGGAGCGTTGAGTCCCAGAGGCATCGCGGTGACGTCGCCGCGTCCGGTCCGTCGGGCGAGCCGGCCGGCGAGGAAGGCGTAGGCGAGATTCCCCAGGAGGACGCCGATGGCCGTGCCGGGAACCATGCGTTCGAGGACGATCTCCCGGGGGAAGTGGAAGGCGCCGATCAGGATCGTGGCGAGGATGACGAGGTTCGCCACGTTGTCGAACATGAGCGCGAAAAAAGCGTTCAGATCCCCGGGGCGGAAGAGCTTTCGGCGCAGCGGCATGGCTCGAAGGTCGCGGGGATGCTATTCGATCCTTATCCCTCGACGCGAACTATATCAAGATTTATATAGTCAGGCGCTTGCGCGCCGCGGCATAGATCTCGGTATCGCCGCGCTCGCCCGAGGCGAGCCACAGCTCGGCGACCTGGAAGCCGAGAACCGCGAGAAGGTGCCGGACCTCGACTTCGGTGTAGAAGCGCACACGGCCGGGGCTTCGGTGCTTGACGTCGGCTCCCTCCGTGAACGCGCGGGTGTACTCGGGGGAGAGGAGGTTCGGGAACTGGATGAAGAGGACGCCGCCGGGCTTCAGGACCCGGAAGGCGTCGCGCAGGTAGAGGAACGCGTCCTCCTTGGAGAGGTGCTGCAGGACGAGGAAGGAGAAGACGAGGTCGAACCGGTCCGATTCGAAGCCCCGCAGAAACTCGTCGTTGCCGGTCTCGCGCAGGGAGACGTTGGAGAGGCCCGCGAGCCTCTCGCGCGCCCGGGCGATCATCTCGCCGCTGACGTCGACGGCGTGCATCTGTGCCACGTGGGGCGCGAGGTAGCGCTCGATGCGCCCGACCCCACAGCCGATGTTGAGAACGACGCCGCCCCGCGCCGGAAGGTAACGGCGGATCATCGCCGCGTCGCTCTCTCCCGTGCGCTCGAAGGATTCCGCGGTCGATCCGGTCAGGATCGCGTCGTGCGCGTCCGCGCGGGCGGCTTCGTTCCAGGCGGCCTTGTAGTCAGGGGCTTCGCCGGAGGGGGTCGCCGTCCGGGCGACCCTTCGGAAGAGGCGAAACAGCCGCACCGGCGAAGGTTAGCGCAGCGCCGTCTAGAATGCGCCCATGCATCCCTGGCACGACGTGGCGCTCGGCCGCGAGGCCCCGGAGCTGCTTCCCGTCATCATCGAGATCCCGCGCGGCTCGAAGGTCAAGTACGAGCTGGACAAGGCGAGCGGCCTGATCCGGGTGGACCGCGTGCTCTTTTCGGCGGTGCATTACCCGGCCAACTACGGCTTCATCCCGCAGACCTACTGCGAGGACCCCGACCCCTTAGACGTCCTCGTGCTCGGGCAGGAGGAGGTCGTGCCGCTCGCCATCGTCCGCGCCCGGCCGATCGGGATCATGAAGATGAGCGACCAGGGGGAGGAGGACGACAAGATCCTCGCCGTCCACGCGGACGATCCGGAGTACGTCCACTACACCTCGATCCGGGAGCTTCCGCCGCACCGGATCGCCGAGCTGCGCCGCTTCTTCGAGGACTACAAGGCGCTGGAGAACAAGACCGTGACCGTGGACGAGTTCCTGGACCGGGACGAGGCGCTGGCCGTCATTCGCGACGCGATCGAGCTCTACTCCCGGCGGCGGGACGAGCTGCGGGCGGGCAAGCGGCCGTAGGGACGCCGTCTCACCCCGCGGAGCCCGGCGGTCTGCAACTTGACAGGCCCGGCGCACTCCTTTCGCTCGGGTTGGCGGTTGTTCTGACGACTGGCGGAACATCGAGCTGGCCGTGAAGATCCTCGACGGCCGGGCGATCAACGCGCACTTCTGGGTCTTCTTCGGCGCGCTGACGAACGTCGGGTACACGATCACGGTCATGGATACGGTCACCGGCGCTGTCCGAACCTACGACAACCTCGAAGGTCGGCTCGCGAGCGGGGCGGACACGGAAGCCTTCTAGCTCTTGCGCGAGATCTCGGGCGGAATCTGGAAGATCTTCGGGTCCACGGAGTTGGGCCGGATCGTCGTGTAGCGATAGGTGAAGGTCTCCTCGCCCTGCCGCAGCGTGAAGGCCTCGACCCAGCGGATTCCGGCGACCTCCATCCATCTCTCCGGGAAGACGTGGATCGTCGCCGGCTTGGGCCCGCCGGAAGGCTCGAAGGAGAGGCGCAGCGGCAGTTTCGTCTTCTCGTCGAGGCAGACCGAGGAAGGGCGTCCGCCGGGCTCGGTCATCGAGACGACCAGACAGAGGTGTCCGGAGACGCTGTCGCGGCCGGCCAGGCGCGGATCCTGGCCGCGGCGGTCGAGTTCCAGGAAGAGGAAGTGAAATTCGTGGCCGCGGACGATGCCCTTCATCCCCTCCGGCAACGGCTCGACGGCTCCCGTCTCGGGACGGCGTCTCCATCCGACCTCTCCCACGACCACGAACTCGACGGTTCGCCCGCCGGCCGTCTGCCGAAACAGCGTGCGGTCGGGCCGCAGCGAGACAACCTCGGTTCGAAACTCGCGATAGTCACCGCCCGGCCCCGTGCAGTCGGCGACGGCGGTGAGGCTCTTGACCGCGGCGATCGCCTCGGGGCTGCCCTGCGCGGCCACGGCTTGCGAAAGCAGCCGGCGGGCGTCAGGCTCCTGCCCGAAGGCCGCCGTCGATAGGAGCCCGAGCAGGTTGCCGATCGCCGCAATTCTCACTCGCCGCAGGTCCTCGGAAGGTGATACGGCCGGGCCCTCTACGGGTTGCGGATAAACTGCGCCGCGTGTTGCCGCGCGATTCCGAAGTCCTCCAGCGCCTGCGCCAGAAGGGCTCGCGGGTCCTCTCCTTCAAGGAGCTCGCCAAGGCCCTCGACGTTCGGGAAGCCGAAGAAGAGGCCTTCCGCGAGCGCCTGGAGGCCCTGGAGCGCAAGGGCGAGATCGCCCGCGTGCGCGGCGAGAAGTACTCGGCGATCGAGTTCTCCAACATGGTCTCCGGGCGGATCACGGTCCGCCCGGAGGGCTTCGGCTTCGTCCTGATCGAGGGAGGCGAAGACCTCTTCGTGCCGCGCTCCGGCATGCACGGCGCCATGGACGGGGACACCGTGTTGGCGCGCGAGGAGCGCTCGCGGGTCCGCGGGCGCGGCCGCGACGCCGGGAAGATCTCGGGCACGGTCGTCAAGGTTCTGGACCGTGCGCGCGAGCGGGTCGTGGGCCGTTTCGAGGCGCAGGAGGGCAAGAAGATCGTCCTGCCCTACGACTCGAGGATCGACGCCGTGGTCCGCATCGCGGACGGGAAAACCC
>JBOGJK010000326.1:0-2597 GCA_050745345.1 Thermoanaerobaculia bacterium | reverse complement strand
GCGCTCTCCACGGCATCGGCCGCCGCTCCGGCGCCGGCCCGCGTCGCCAGGCGCGCCGCCGCACGGGCCCGGGAGCGTGAGATCCAAAGCGCTCGCCGGGTCGCGGAGGATCTGCGGTTCCAGGCGGGCCTCGCGCGCATCGCGGCGCAGCGCTTCGACGGCGCCGAGATCGCGGCCGGTACGTTCCAGCAAGCCAACGACCAGGAACGCGAGGGGGAGGCCCTCTACCGGCGCGGCCAGTACGACGAGGCGCGCGGCGCCTTCCAGGAGGCCGCACGGCTCTACCGGGAAGCCGAGAGTCTTTCGCACGAGGAGCGCGTGCGCCGGGTCAAGCTCTCGCCCGCGCCGTAAGCGGGCGAGGTCCCGCGTCCCCGGTTCTCCTTCCGTTAGGATTCCCCCTCTCCGGCCGAGGGAACGACCGAAGCCTCGCAGACGTTTCGAGAGTGAGGACGATGCACGAGATCCGCCACGCCCTCTTCAAGCCCGGCGTCCGGCTCGAGGACCTCCCCGGTCCCCGCGGCCGCGAGGCGCCCACGCCGGAGGGCTCCCGACCGATCCGGGGCCGCGCCCTGATCTTCTGGGACCCGAAGGCACCCGGCCGCAAGCGCGACGCGATCGACACCGACCAGATCACGCCGACGACCGACTGTGTTTCCGAGAGCCTCGAGACGCTCGACCAGCGGTGGAAGGACGGTGCCTTCCGGCACATGATGCCCGACTTCCGCAAGCGCGTGCACGCCGGCGAGACGTTCCTGATCGCGGGGGACCGTTTCGCCATAGGCTCCTCGCGCGAGATGAGCCCCGCGGGGCTCAAGGGCGTCGCCGAGGAGGCGGGCCTGGAGCTCGTCGTCGTCTGCGGCAACGCCATGGGGGACATCTTCCGCCGCAACGCCCTCAACCTCGGGCTCCACGTGGTCCAGAGCCCCGAGGCCGTGGCGGACGCGCGAGACGGCGACGTGTTCTCCTTCGATCCCGCGACGCGCCGGCTCTCCAACGAGACGCAGGGCAAGAGCTACGACCCGATCCCGCTCAACCCCAAGGAAGAGGAGATCCGCCGGAGCGGCGGGATCTTCGAGCTGGGGCGGCAGGAGCTCGCCTCGTCCGCGGCCCGGCGCCCGCAGATCGTGTGGCCGGACCCGGAGACCGCGAGCCGCCTGACGACGACCGAGCAGATCGTCTGGGCGCACCGCGTGGACCGGGAGGCGCGGGTTGCGCCGGGCGCGACCCTGCGCGTCCTCGCCGACCTGATGCCGGCCTCCGACGGGACCGCCCCCTTCGCCATCCACACCTTCAACCAGATCACCGGCGGCAACACGATCCACCCGCGCCAGGCCGCGATCGCCAACGACCACTTCGTCTTCACCGGCAAGGATTCGGACGCCAGGCAAACCGCGATCGGGCGGGAGTTCGCGCGCCTGCACGGGATCGAGAAGCCGTACTACGCGACCCCCGGCGACGGGATCTTCCATTTCTACTTTCCCGAGCAGGGGCTGGTGCTGCCGGGCCAGTTCATCCCGGGAGCGGACTCGCACAGCCGCGCGTACGGGGCGTACGGCGCCATGGGCTTCGGCGTCGGCTCGACCACACTCGGCTTCGGGTGGGCGACCGGCTACGTCTACTTCACGCCGGCGAAGGCGCGGCGTGTCGTCTTCCACGGAAGGCTCCAACCGTGGGTCTCCGGCAAGGACATCGTTCTCGAGCTGCTGCGCCGGTGGGGAGCCGAGCAGTCGCAAGGCATGTCGGTCGAGTTCGTGGACGCGGACCGGCAGCTCCCAATCGCCTACCGCAACACGATCGCCAACATGATGGCGGAGGCGGAAGCCTCCAACGGCATCTTTGCGCAGGACGAGATCACCGAGGCGTGGTACCGCGGCAAGGGAATCACGCAGCTGCCGTACCCGCGCTTGGCGCCGGGCAGCGAGGCCGTCTACGAGATCGACGAGGCGCTCTCGCTTTCCGGGATCACGCCGATGATCGCCAAGCCCTTCGCGCCCGGCAACGCCTTCCCGGCCGAAGATGTGGCGCGCGAGCGGCTGACCTTCGACAAGGCCCTGATCGGCTCCTGCACCAACGGCAGCTATGACGACCTGCTGCAGGCGGCTCTCGTGCTGCGGGCGGCGCGCGAGCGCGGGTTCCGAAGGGTCGCGCGCCTGTTCGCCATCTTCCCCGGCTCCGGCGCCGTGGCGCGGCGCATCGAGGGCCCCGACCCGCGCCTGTCGGGGGAGTCGATTGCGGAAGTCTTCCGCTCGGTCGGCGGGCAGATCCGACCCTCCTGGTGCGGCCCCTGCTTCGGCCAGGGGCCGGACGCCCTGACACCCGGGCAGCGCGCCATCACTTCCTTCAATCGCAACGGGCAGAACCGGATGGGTGTCGGCGGCGAGGGGTATCTCGCCTCCCCCGCCGTCGTCGCCGCTTCCGCACTGGCGGGCTACATGGCCCCCCCCTCGGAGCTCGGCCTCGTGTGGGAAGCCGAGCGCTTCGGCGTATAGCCGGGGGGAGGTCTCGATTCCTTACCGGGGGTCGGAGCGGGGGTCAGGTCTTGATTCTTTACCGGGAGCCGCGCCGTTGAGTAAAGATTCAAGACCTGACCCCAGAAG
>JBOGJK010000325.1:0-4282 GCA_050745345.1 Thermoanaerobaculia bacterium | reverse complement strand
TACTGGGGATGGGACCCGGTCGAGAACACGAGTCTCGTGCCCTGGCTCTGCACGGCTGACCTCGTGCACGGCATGTTCCTCCAGCGCTCGCGGAAGCGGCACCGCAAGATCAACCTCCTGCTCGCCTCCTTCGCCTACGTGACGATCCTCTACGGGACGTTTCTGACGCGCTCCGGGATCCTCGCGGACTTCTCCGTGCACTCCTTCGTGGATCTGGGAATCACGGGCTGGCTCGTCGGGATCCTGCTCGCGTTTCTCGCCCTGTCGCTGGCGCTGGTGGCCTGGCGCTGGCGGACGATCCCGGTCGAGACGGAGGAGGAGCCGCCGGCCCTCTCCCGCAGCGTCCTCTTCATTCTCGGCATCGCGGCGTTTTCCGCGCTTTCCTTCGTGATCCTGCTCGGCACGTCGGCTCCTCTGATCACCCGGCTCTCCGGAAACCCCGCGCAGGTGCAGACCGCCTTCTACAACCGCACGACCGCGCCCGCGGCGCTGCTGATCGCCCTGCTCGCCGCCCTGGTCGGTTTCGTCTCCTGGAAGGGGGAGTCGGCGGCGGGGCTCTTTGCGAGCGCGCGCCGCTCGCTCGCCGTCGCGGGAGCGGGTGTGGCAATCGCGTTTCTTCTGGGCGCCGACGAGCCCGGCTCGCTGGCGATTCTGTTTGCCGCCTTCTTCGCCGCGGACATGAATCTGCGAGCCGTGATCCGCAAGACGCGAAACGGCAAGTTTGCCGGCGCCGGCGGCTATCTCGCGCACGTGGGTGTCGGCATCATGCTCGCCGGGATCGTCGTCTCCGGCGTGTACGCGAAGTCGACCCGCGTCACGCTGCCGGTCGACGAGCCGGTCCAGGTAGCCGGCAGCGAGCTGACCTTCCTGCGCGTGGTGCCCGCGACCTCGACCGCGAAGCAGGCGATGGAGGTCCGCGTCAAGACCCCGCAGGGGAAGATCTTCTACGCGTACCCGAAGATGTACACGAACGCGCGGACCAACCAGTTGATGGCCAATCCCGCGATTCGCAAGTCCGCGGTCGCGGACTTCTACGTCGCGCCGCAGTCCTACGACCCGGGTCAGCCGGAGCAGGTGGGTCGCGACGTCCGTCTGACCCGCGGCACGACTCAGAACATCGAGGGTATCGGCCTGACCTTCCGGCAATTCAACGCGGACCGGTCCGCGATGATGCGCGGCGAAAAGGCGATTCTCGTGCTGGCCGACGTCACGATCACGCCGCCCGACGGCATCAACCGGGAGGCGACGCTGCGCTACGTGTTCCAGCTGGACGGGCGCGAGGCCGAGGCCCCGGAGGCCGAGATCCCCGGCGTGCCCGGAGGGAAGATGCGCGTGATCGCGGTCTCCCCCAACGACGGCGCGGCCGTGCTCCGCCTGAGAGGGATCTCGAAGGACCCGGCGGCGGAGTATCAGGCCGCGACGACCGAGTCGCTCTCCGTGGACGTCACGAGAAAGCCGTTGATCTCGCTCGTCTGGGGAGGCTTCTACGTGCTGATGGCCGGGGCCACGCTCGCCCTCGTCAAGCGGTCGCGTGAGGCGCGCCGCGCCGTGCTCGCGGAGTCTCACGAGAGGCCCGCTCCCCGGCAGGTCGTCCCCGTGCCGACCGGCCCCACGGTCCCGGCGCACGGGCGCTCGCGGCTGTAGAATCGGGGTCGTGAGGAGACGCTTCTGGCCGGCGGGACTCCTGGCCGCCGGCGCGCTCGCCGCCGCCGCCCCGATCTGCGCGCAGTTCGTGCCGCTGTCGCGCTGCCACTCGGCGCTCCCCTGCAGCCGGCCGTTCGGGCTCCAGTACCGCCCAGACCCGTTGATCGCGGGGCCCTGGGCGTCGGCCGGAAGCTCCGCCGTCTCGGTTCACGTGGAGCTCAAGGAAAACCCGAAGCCGGAGCTCGACAGGCCCAAGCCTCCACCGGTCGACGACCCTGTCGAGGCCTCCGTGCGCTACTTCCTCCGCAAGCACCCCGCCCCGAAACCTGGTCAACGCTGAATTGCCGCGTTCCTCGCACGGGAATGCAGCCGTTCAGCGTTGGCCCCACGACATCCCGTCGCGGGCGGCGGTGACTTCGCAGCCGGGGGCCTTCCCGGCGGCGAGCGCGCGCAGGGCTTCCCGGAGGGGCGCGTTGCCCATCTCGATGGGGCCCTTGCCGAAGTGGGAAAAGATCGCCCGCGGCACGCGGTACCTGGCGAGCCAGCCGAGCTGAGCGCTCACGGTCGTGTGCCCGATGAGAACGCCGGAAGCATGGCGGCGCACGAGAGACCCCTTCAGGGTCGAGCCGTCGCCGACGTAGAGGGAGGCGCCCGAGAGCGCCGCCTCCGGGTCCTCGAAGGCAATGACGTCCCCGGAGTAGACGACGGAGCCTTCCGGCGCTGTGATGCGGACCGCGATGCACGGACAGCGCACGGAGTGCACGACGGGGAACGCCGTCAGCCCGAGCGGACCGACGCGAACCGCCCGGCCGGGCTCGAGAGTGACACGCCTCTCGATCGGCAGGTCCCTGGTGATCTCGTGCGTGACCTCGGAGGCGTAGACGGGAAGGTCGGTCCCCTCCTCGAGGCCCCAGGCGTGGTCCGGGTGGGCATGGGACACGAAGATCGCGTCGGGACCGATCTTCGACAGCATCCCCTTCCGGTTCTGGCCGAAGTCGCAGAGCAGCCGGAACCCGCCCACCTCGAGCGTCCAGGCGGAGTGGCCCCGGTGCGCGGGCGACTCCTCCTCGACGTATCCTTTGGTGCCGAAGAAGTGGAGAAGCATCTCGGCAGCGTAAACCGTAAACCGTAAACCGAAGCCGATTGGTTTCCGTTACCTCGCGGTTCACGGTTCACGGTTTACGGTTTACGTCTCCCGGTTCACGGTTCACGTCTAGAATCCCTCCGTGCGCTTGGGCTCGCTCGACCTCCAAATCATCTCCGGCGGTGACTTCCGTCTGGACGGCGGCGCGATGTTCGGTGTGGTCCCCAAGGTGCTCTGGGAACGAAAGTTCCCCGCCGACGAGAAGAACCGCATCCGTCTTGCGGCCAACTGCCTGCTCGTGCGGGGCGAGGGTTTCACGGTCCTCGTCGAGAGCGGCCTCGGCGATAAGTGGGACGAGAAAGCGAGGGAGCTCTACGCGATCGCGCGCGGGCCCACACTCGCGGAGGAGCTTGCGAAGAAGGGGGTCCGGCCCGAGCACGTGGACGTGCTCGTCCTCTCGCACCTCCACTTCGATCACGCGGGTGGCGCGACGGTGCGCGGCGACGGCCGCGCGGTGCCGGCGTTCCCGAACGCGACGCTCTACGTCCAGGCCCAAGAGCTTGCCCGAGCGCGGGAGCCGCACGGGCGGGACCGCGCCTCCTACGATCCCTCGAACTGGGAGCCGTACGCCGAGGCGGGCAGACTCGAGGCGGTCGAGGGGGACCGGGAGCTCCGGCCGGGCGTGCACGTCGTGGCGCTGCCTGGCCACCGCGAGGGGATGCAGGCTGTCCGGATCGATTCGGAAGGCGAGACGGCGTTCTACTTCGCCGACGCGCTGCCGACCTCCGCCCACGTACCGATCCCCTGGATCATGGCGTACGACCTCTACCCGGTCGAGCTGATCCAGAACAAGAAGCGCCTGCTCGACCAGGCCGCCCTCGAGGGGTGGCTCTGCGTCTTCGAGCACGACCCGAACGTGCCGTGGGGACGGATCGTAGACGGCGTGGACGGGAAGCGGCGGGTCCACCCGGTGCCGGCCGGAGCGAACGGGTCGTCCTGAATGGGTCAGACTCGCGTCGACCTGCTCCACCTCCTGGAGGACCTGCGCGATGCCTACCCCGGATCGCTCGAAGAGACCCTGCTGACCGAGATCGTCGCCAACTCGCTCGACTCGGGAGCCAGTCGCATCGTGCTGACGACCGACCCCGCCCAGTCGGCCCTTCTGATTCTGGACGACGGAGCAGGCATGAAGCGCGCCGAGCTCGCCCGCTACCACGACGTCGCGTCGAGCCGGAAGCCGCGCGGGGAGGGGATCGGGTTCGCCGGAGTCGGTATCAAGCTGGGCCTGCTCGCCAGCGACGAGGTCGTGACCGAGACGCGGCGCGGCGCCGTCCACGTCGCGACACGCTGGCACCTCGCCTCGCGCCACCGCGCGCCCTGGAAGTGGATGCCGCCCGGGGGACTCCTCGCCGGCCACGGCACGGCGGTGACTCTCCGGCTGCGCAATCCGCTCTCGCCCTTGCTCGACACGGGGTTCCTCGAAGAGACGATGCGGCGACACTTCCAACCCCTCTTCGACGCGGGTTTCTCCGAGATGCTCGCCGCGCACTATCC
>JBOGJK010000324.1:0-2660 GCA_050745345.1 Thermoanaerobaculia bacterium | reverse complement strand
GAAGGCGAGGAGTTTTCCGTCGCGCGACCACTCGGGCCAGCGATTGGCGCCCACGAGCCGCCGGCTGACCTGTGCGGCCGGCGCCGTGACCTTGCCCGTTTCCGGATCGAGCTCGGCGACGTAAACGTCCTGCATCGTGGTCTGGACGCCGTAGAAGTAGGAATCTCCGCCCACGAAGCGCACGGGCCAGGTCTTGCCCATGTCGGCCCGGAGGAGCTCGGGGGCGCCCTGCGGGTTCCCGTCCACGACCGAAAGGACCCAGATCCCGAAGGTTCCGGTGCGGTCGCTCGTGAAGAGGATCCGGTTCCCGTCCGGCGTCCAGATCGGAGAGAAATCGTTGGCCGGATGCTCGACGAGGACAGCCTCGTGGGTGCCTCGCACCGCCAGGAGGAAGACATCGCGGTCCAGAGACCCGTCTCGCTGAGGGAGGTCATACGCCACGTAGCGGCCATCCGGAGAGAGGCTCGACTTGAGCGGGCCTCGCCAGTCGAAGGTCCTCAAGACCTGCGCGGAGCCGTTCCCGACGGAGACCAGCGCGATCTGGTTCCTTCCGTTTGCCCGGACGAAGTTGCAGAGAATCTGGCGGCCGTCGGAGGACCACTCCGCCAGATGCAGATAGCGCAGGTCCGGATCTCGATAGAGGACGCGCGGTCCCGATCCGTCCAGACCCAGCACGCGCAGCTCGAAGACCCCCTGCCCGTTCATCCAGACGTACGCGATCTCCTTACCATCGGGCGAGTGGGCGGAACCGTAGGCGTGCTCGCTCGAATCGAACCAGGTCCCCTTCAATGTGAGACGCCGCTTCTGGCGGCTCTCGAGATCGACGAGGCCTAGCTCACCCGTCGTCCAGTCCGGGAAGCTCACGCGCTGGCCGTCGGGGGAGAGCGCGCCGTCGGGATCGAAGTCCGTCCAGACCCGATGCGCCGCCATCCCCCGGGAGGCCGTGCGACCCCCGGCGGGAGCCAGCGCGGCCAGCCGCGCCCGCGCGGCCGCGACGAGCCCGGTCTGGTCCCCGAAGTCCCGAATCAGGCGCTCGTAGGCGTTCTGCGCCTCCCGCTTGCCGAGCTTCTCGTAGCACAGGCCGGCGTAAAGCAGGGAGCGGGCCGCGAGATTGCGTTCGCGTCCCTTCGCGATCTGCTCGAAGAGACGCAGGGCGGCCGGGTAGTCGCCCTTCGTCTCCATGAGGTGAATTGCCTCCTGGAAGAGTTGGGCAGGAGGGGGACTCTGCGCGGCCAGGACCGCCGCGCAGAGAACCATCGCCCCCAGGAGCAACCCGATTCTATTCACCGACCTTCCAGCGGCCGCAGGCAGGGGGTCGCCCGCTTCCTTTGAATCATGGCACAGGAGAGGCCGTCCCGAGCGCGCCATCGCTTAATCTCGCGGCGGGAGAACACGCGGCTTGCCCCCGCGAGAACCCGGCGGTACAGGATCGAGTCGGTCGACCGGACCCTGGGGTAGACCGGCCGTCCGGGCGAAGTAGATGGCCGATCCGCCGTCGCGTCCGTCGGTCCACACCAGGTGCGCAGCGCCGTTCCGGTCCGCCGCCAGGCCGATGTATTCGCTGAGCGAAAGGACGTTCGCTGGCGTTTCCTGGGTGGTGACTCGCAGGTTCGGCGACCACGTTCTCCCGCCGTCCGTGGAAAAAGCGTAGTAGAGGTTGATGTTGCCCGTGCGCGCGTCGAACCAGGCGGCATGAAGAACGTCGTTGGTGTCAACCGTGATGGCGGCCATCCACTGGTCGCCCGCGTCCGTATCGTTCACCTGCGCCGGCGCTGACCAGGTAGCCCCGCCGTCGTCGGACCGCGCCACGACGATGTTGTACTCACCCTTTCCCATGTCCGCCCAGGCCACGAAGAGGCTTCCGCCGGACTTCGTCGCCGGCCAGGGATAAGGGATTCGGATAGGGTGGGTGAAGCCTTCGAATAGGGCCGATCCACTCACGGAATTCACCCGGACCGGGGAGCCCCAGGTTTCACCGCGGTCAGTGGAGGTGCTGACCATGATGTTGCCGCCCGGACAGCACGCGCCGGCCGGGGCCCACCAGACGATGTGAGCCGTCCCGTTCGGGCGCGTGGTAACGGCCGGCGCAAACGGATTGAGCCCGGTCACCACAACCCTGCTCGGGCCCCAAGTGACGCCGCCGTCCAGGGAGCGCGTGGCGATGATCTTCATGTTCCGGGGAGCGCTGGGCCCGGCAGTCACGTAGCTCGCGTAGATCGTCCCGTTGCCGTCGCCCTGGATGGATGCCTTGTCGGCGAAGTCAGGCTGGACGTGGATGTTCACCATCGGACCCCACACCAGGCCGCCATCATCGAAGCGTGAGACGGCAATGCCCGCCAGACCCGGGGGACACTCCCGATAGTTGCGGCAGACGCTCTGCGTTCGCGCGTAGTAGACCCGGCCCAATTCATCGAGGGCGAGCCACGGATCGGACTGGCCCTGGTCGGGCGTGGCGACGTCGACGAGACTTCTCTCCCAGGTGCGCCCACCGTCGAGCGACCGGCCGAAGCCAATCCGGTTAGCTCCCCCGATCTCGTTCATCTCTTTCCAGCCGGCAAGGATCCGACCCTGCCCGTCGACGACGATGCTGGGTTCTGCCTGAAAGGGAAAGCCGCTCGAAGCGTCCGTCACCCGGACGTTCTCGACCTCGGAGGTTGAAG
>JBOGJK010000323.1:0-1529 GCA_050745345.1 Thermoanaerobaculia bacterium | reverse complement strand
CCTCTCCGGGGAGGAAGGCCTGCTCGAGAGCCGTCTCTTCGAGCGGCTCGGCGCGGACCCGGCGGAGAAGCGTTGAAGGAGCATCGGCCGGGGAAAGGGGCGGGCCTGCGATCTCTCGCAGGACTGTTTCTCGTCGCCCTGCCGCTCTGCTCCCTCTGCTGCCGCCGCGCCGAGGCTCCGGGGTCCGCCGCGGCAGCCGCTTCCCCGGCCCCCGCGCCGGCACCCCCGGTGGAATCCGCCGACCCTCCCCGCACGCCGCGCGCCACGCTCGGGCCGGCCCCGGTCATCTGGCTCGGCCTCGACGGTCTCGATTGGGAGCTGCTCGATCGGCTCGCCGCCGAAGGGAAGATGCCGAACTGGAAGCGGCTGGTGTCGGAAGGATCGACGGGGAGTCTCTCGAGCTTCCTTCCGATCCTCTCGCCGGTGCTGTGGTCCACGGTCGCGACCGGGGTGGGCCCCGACGTGCACCGCGTTCTGGACTTCCAGGAAGTCGACCCGAAGAGCGGCCAGAAGGTCCCGATCTCGGGGCGCTCGCGCGCCGTTCCGGCCGTCTGGAACCTGGCCTCCGCGGCGGGCCGGAGGGTGGGAGTGGTGGGCTGGTGGGCGACCCACCCCGCGGAAGAGGTCTCCGGCTTCTTCGTCTCTGACCACGCGAGCCCGATCCTCTTCGAGAAGCTGCCGCTGTCCGGGGCCGCCTACCCGGCCAGCCTCGAAGCGGGTCTGGCGCAGGTCGTCGCCCGCGACGGAAAGGTGTCGGCAGGGGAGCTTTCGGCGTTTCTCGACATGCCCGGGGTCGAGATCGCTCGAGCGCTCTCATCGGGCGCCGGCATGGAGAACCCCGTCGTGGCGCTCTCGCGCATTCTCGCGCAGACGCGCGTCTATCATCGGATCGCCCGCGACCTCTACGACCGCGACCGCCCGGACCTCACGGCGCTCTACCTCGAGGGCACCGACGAGATCGGCCACGTCTTCGTCTCCTGCGTTCCGCCGCGCCTCTCCTGCGTTTCGGAAGAGGACTTCCGGCGCTTCTCGCGCGCGGTGGACGTCTACTACGGCCTGGTCGACCGGATCCTCGGCCAGTGGATGCGGCGCGCCGCGGAAGACGGCGCGACCCTGATCGTCCATTCCGACCACGGGTTCAAGTGGGGAGCGGACCGCTCTTGCGAGCGCTCCTCGCTCAACTGGTCCACCGCCGGCTTCTGGCACCGCCCGGACGGCGTTTACGCCGTCTGGGGAAAGGGCGTGCGCGCAAGCGGCGAACGAGGCCGGGCGACGCTCTACGACGTGGCGCCCACGGTGCTGGCGCTGCTTTCCCTGCCGGTGGACGTCCGGATGCCTGGCCGTCCCATCGCCGCGGCATTCGATCGCCTTCCCGCTCCGGCGCGCAAGGACCTGTTTTCCGGGGTGGCGGTGCGGCGGGTCGAGGCGGAAAAGATTTCGGCAGAGGAGGCGAGCGAGTACACCAAGAAGCTGCTCGCCCTCGGGTACCTTTCGGGCAGCGAGGCCCGCCCGCTGGCGCCCTCCGGAGG
>JBOGJK010000322.1:0-2148 GCA_050745345.1 Thermoanaerobaculia bacterium | reverse complement strand
CTCCGCGGCCAACGTGGCGACCGCGGGGGCGCTCTTCGCCTTCGCCTGCTCGACCCGCGAGACTGCAGTCCTGATGCTGCTCCCGCTCCTCGTCTTTGCCGTCACGGCCCGGCTCGAGGATCGGAGCCTGCCCTACGCGAAGCCTCTGCTCGTCTTCGGAGTCGCGTTCGCGCTGGCGAGTCTCCCACTCCTCATGCAGAACCTGGCGGTGAGCGGCCACGCCCTGGTGCCAGCCCAGGCCTCCCTGGCCTTTGCGCAGAGCGGAGCGATCGTGCCCGGCGTCCGGGCGGATCGATTGGCTGGGACCCTCCCCAACGTCGTCGCCTTCCTCGGTTCGCACTTCGGCCCGGTGACCCTGGCGCTCGCGATCGCGGGGCTGCTGGCGGCCGTACTCCATCGGCAGACGCCGGTCCTGTCGCTCTTCCTCCCCGGGACGCTCACCTACGCGCTCTTCTACGCCGGCTACGACCGCGTGGTTCCGCGCTACCTCTTCGCCGTCGATCTCTTCGCGCTGCCGATCGCGGGTGTCGGGGCCGCGGCCCTGCTCGCCCTTGCGCTCCGCCCGGTGGCCACGCGACGCCGGCAGCGAAGACTCGCCGAGATCGCTCTCGCCGCCGTCCTGCTCGCGGCCGCCGCGGTCCCGCTGCGGCGGACCTTCTTGGCCGAGGGTCACTTCGGGCTGGCGCACGCGCGGGCCCTGCGCCGCGACTTCACCAAGCTGCTCCCGCCCGAGGCCCGGGTGATCGGCGAGATCCCACTCGGGCAAGTCGTCGGCTGCTTCGCCGACCAGGAGGCGATCGACGTCAGGATGATCGGAAGGAAGGGGCAACTCGCGCCGGGCCTGCGTGAGCGCGTGCGCGCCCTCGCCGACCTCCCGCGCCCCGTCTACGCGGCCTCGCGTTCGACCCGCTTCCGGAGCTTCCTCGAGAGCGAGTTCGACCTGGTCCCCGTCGTGGTACTCGGTTCGGCGCGCTACCTGGTCGAGCAGCTCCTCATCGATCGGGTGCTCCCCTGGTCTCGCCGGACTACGGAGACGCACGTCGAAGCGCCGCGGCCGGGTGACTACGTCCTCGCGCTGAACGTCGGAGCGCTCTCGAAGGAGCCGCGCTCCTGGGCCCGGGTACTTTGGGACGGCGCCCCCCTCGACGAGCGTCCCCTCGACGGTCTCAACTACTACCGGGTCGCCGCAGCGGGCGGCCCGTTGAGCCTCGCGCTGACCTCGGATCGACCGGTGCCCGCAGGCATCCAGGCCGCGCTGCTGCCCCTCGATCAGCCGCTGCGCCTGGAGTTCGACGGCCCCCAGCTGCTGGACTTCGCGGGACGCTTCTCGGACTCCTTCGTGGGCGACGCCCGAACCCGCTTCCCGACGATCACCGGCCAGGGCAGCATCGACGTTCCGACCGTCGACCCCGGAGGAGCGTTCTTCGTGTTCGTCGCCGAGCTCGGGATCGAGGAGCGCGAGGCCGGGCACTCCACGAAGCTCGCGATCGAGGCCGGTGGCGAGCCGCTCTACGGAGTGACCCTGGTCCAGCCGGAGACCGAAACGCGCGGCGAAGGCCGCTTCGAGCAGGAGATCGTCTTCTGGGCCGGCCCCTCGCGGATCGCCTCCGACGACACGCGCCTGCGCTGGAGGCTCGGCGGCGGCGACCCCGCCCCGGTGTCCGTCCGATCCCTCACCGTGCACCGCTACGCCGCGCGGGAGCGCCTCGAGATCGACGTGGGCTCGCCCTGGGACGCGGCCTTCGTCGACGCCGGCTTCCACGCTCGAGAGTCGCTCGAGGCGGGAGACCGGCGCTGGCGCAGCACCGGCGAGCGGGCTCGTCTGCGGATCTTCGCCTGGCGCGGGGAGCGTCCGCTGCGGCTCTCGGTGCACCACTTCGAGGGAGAGCGCCCACCGGGGGTGCCCGCCGCCGACCCGCGCTTCCGGTTCAACGGCCACCGCCTGCGGGACGCGACGACGCACCGGGTGCCGGGGCGCCGGCTGGGGCGCGTCACGACGAGCTTCCTGGTTCCCGCCGCCTGGGTGGGGGAGGGGATCAACGTCCTGGAGATCCGCGCGACGACGTGGACTCCCTCAGGGCTCGGAAACTCCGCGGATTCGCGCCGGCTGGGCCTGATGGTCGACGGCGTCTCCGTGGAGCCGGGACC
>JBOGJK010000321.1:0-2063 GCA_050745345.1 Thermoanaerobaculia bacterium | reverse complement strand
GGCCTGCACCCCGGGGGTCTTCTCGTGCCGCTTGTCGGTCGTCTGAAGAGGACTTCTCCCTCCCTGCTATTATTTGATCGCGAGACGATCACCTGCTGGTCTGAGGACAATACGTACGAGCTGAAGGGTCACGGAAAGGCCCCAGCGAGATAGCCGGCGCTCATGCAACCACCCGCGCCAAAGGCGAGAGTCTCTCAGACTGCGGCCCCGGTGGTGGTGCCAACGGGAGCGCTGCGTCTCGCCCCGCTCCCTTCGACAGCAGCACCCCTTCGGCTCTCGGTGATACTCCCCACGTACAAAGAGGCCAAGAACATCAAGGAGATGGTGCGGCGGCTCGCCGAGCTCTTGGATGGGCCCTTCGGGAGTGCCTACGAGCTCATCGTCGTCGACGACGACAGCCCGGATCGCACCTGGGAATTGGCCCAGGCTCTCACCTCCAAGTACTCGCAGTTACGCGTGATGCGGCGCACCGGTGAGCGGGGCCTCTCGACCGCCGTTATCCGAGGGTGGCAAACCGCGCTCGGCGGCGTGCTCGCCGTGATCGATGCGGACCTCGAGCACCCTCCCGAGGTGATCCTCGATCTGTGGAGAGAGATGGAGAGGGGCGCCGATCTGGCGGTCGCTAGCCGGCACATCGAAGGCGGCGGGGTGAGTGACTGGAGCCTCGTCCGCCGCTCCCTCTCGCGCTGCGCCCACCTGCTAGGGCTACTGGTGCTGCCCGACGTCGTGGGAAGGGTCAGCGATCCGATGAGCGGCTACTTCATGATCCGACGGGCTGCCATCGAAGGCGTGAGCATGAACCCGATCGGATACAAGATACTCATGGAGGTCATGGGGCGGGGGAAGATCCTTTGGGTGAGCGAGGTGCCGTACGTCTTCCACGAGCGCGCCGACGGCGAAAGCAAAGTCACCTGGAAGATCTACTTGGAGTACCTGCGGCACCTCTTGAGGCTGCGCATTTCGCTCTTATCCACCGACCGCTTCGCCCGGTTCGCAATGGCAGGGGCGAGCGGCGTCGTCGTCGACATGGGCCTCCTCTTCCTTCTGAGCGATCCTCGGACGCTCGCATGGGGCCTGACCCGCAGCAAAGTCATCGCAGCCGAAGTCGCCATCATCAACAACTTCATCTGGAACGACCGCTGGACGTTCCGCGAAAGGGCCGAGGAGGAGCGAGGACTTCGGCCGACCCTCAAGCGCTTCGCGAAATTTCAGATCATCTGTCTTGCGGGGCTGATCCTGAGCACGGTCTTGCTCAACCTGCAGTTCAACCTCCTGGGCATCAACCGCTATGTCGCGAACGCCATCGCCATTGCCGTCGTGACCGCCTGGAACTTCTGGCTAAGCCTGAAGCGCGTAACCGAAGCCGGGAGTCCACCGCAGCCCCTTGATGCGAGTGAGCGGTGATGGCTTTGTGGGATGACCGCGGGTCGTCCCTGACTGGCCATTGAGCTGTCGCGGAAGGAGCAAAGCTTCGAAGGAAGAAAGAAAATAGGAGGGCGATCTAGCGCATAGATCATGAGTCCGGGCAGTCAACTCGACGCAGGCTGCCCATCGGCGCGGTTGCGTTGGCGGTGCTTGCCGGAGGCCTTCGCTTCTTCCGCCTTGGCGCCTGACCCTTCTATTATTTCGAGCTGTTGGACTGCTACGGGCCGCGGGCCATCACTCTTTCCAGGAAGGCCCTTCGAGTTTGCGGATGGCAGCGGCCGAGATGGCCTCGTGGCTTGCCGTGTCCCGATACGGCTTGATCATGAACCAGGGGTTTCCGGAATCGCCTGAGGGAGCCACTCGAAGCTCGAGGGGTTTTCCCGGAGAGACCAACGAAGCGGGGACCGTCAGGAGGAAAACACCGGAGTTGCCGGAGACGAGTTGTTTGGAAAGGAACGTCAGCCGGTAGCCGCCGCGTTGCCATGTCTTGTGTCGGATCTCCTTGCCCGTTTCGAACGTCAACGCGTACTGTCCGTCAATCCAGAGCTCGGCCCGCGCGGGCTTCTCGGAGACCGAGGCCGTGAAGGCAACCGTGGTGGTGAGCTGCCTCGGACACGGAGCGGTCAGCCATCGAACCT
>JBOGJK010000320.1:0-3541 GCA_050745345.1 Thermoanaerobaculia bacterium | reverse complement strand
GCCTGGCAGTGACCGCCGCCGGGACGACGACGACCGGCCGGCGGGCGAGACCGAGCAGGCGGCGCGCGACGCTGCCGAAGAAGGCGCGGCCGACCGCGCCGCGTCCGGCGCTGCCGACCACGATGAGGTCGGCGCGCAGCTGGTCGGCTGCCCGCGAGATCACACGGGCAATCGGGGCCAGACTCGCCTCGACGTAGCGGCATCTGGCCGCCACACCTTGCCGGAGCGCCTGGCGCGCCGCGTGCTCGAGGGCCCGGCGCGCCCAGCGCCGGTACTCCTCTTCCATGACCAGGCGAACGCGGGCGGCTCCTCCTCCCTGGCCGACAAGCTCGGTCCCCACATCTCCCACCAGCACGACTTCGAGCTTCCCGCCGGGGAAAGCCGAGGCGAGCCACGCGGCGAACCGCACCGCGGACTCCGCGGGACGGGAGCCATCCGTCGCGGCGAGAATCTTCATGCTTTCTCCCTTCGCATCGTAGGTTTCCGATTCTCTCCCGAGAATGATCCAATCGCATCAGGTTCGGGGCGCGCCCGCCGAGCGAGCCTCGATCCCGCCGCGAAATGACGGAGCCGGACGAGAACTCGAGGATTCTCGCGCCCAGCGCGCCGGAAGAATCCGACGTCGTCCTCAAGACCGGGGCGACGGTGCGGCTGCGGACCGTCCGGCCGGAGGACGCGCAAGCGCTCGAGAACCTGCATCGGGGACTCTCGGCGGAGAGCCTCTACTTCCGCTTCCTCGGCGTGCCCGGCTCGAGCGCCGCCGCCAAGGCCGCCTGGCTCTGCCGGGCCGACGGCGACAGCCAGGTCGTTCTCGTCGCCGAGTCGGGCGGGCGGCTCGTCGCGGTGGCCGGCTACTACCTCGACCCGAAGCACCCCGAGCGAGCCGAGGTCGCCTTCACCGTGGAGGACGCGCTGCAGGGGCAGGGCCTCGGCACGCGCCTGCTCGAGCGGCTGGCGGAGATCGCGCGGGGGCGGGGAATCACGACCTTCGTGGCCGACGTGCACGCGGGCAACCGGCGCATGCTCGAGGTCTTTCGCGACTGCGGCTTCGCTTCCGAGCAGCGCGTCGAGCAGGGAGTCGTGCGCGTCGCCGTTTCGCTCGAGGTCACTCCTCTCTTCGAAGAGCGGTCGGCGCAGCGCTCCGCGCGCGCGGCCGCCGCCTCCATGCGGAAGCTCTTCGAGCCGCGGTCGGTGGCCGTCGTCGGAGCCGCCCGGTCGCGGGGCAAGATCGGCTCGGAGATCCTCCACAACCTGCTCGCGGCCGGCTTCCGCGGGGAAGTCTACCCGGTCAACCCCGCCGCGGCGAAGATCGCGGGGCGCCGCTGCTACCCGACCGTGCGGGCCATCCCGGGGCCGGTCGATCTGGCGGTCCTCGCCATCCCCGCGCCGGCCGTCGAGGCGGCCGTCGACGACTGCCTCGCCAAGAGGGTCGCGGGGCTCGTCGTGATCAGCGCCGGTTTCCGCGAAACGGGAGAAGAGGGGCGCCGGCGCGAGGCCGCGATCCTCGAGAAGGTGCGCCGCGCCGGAATCCGCCTGGTGGGGCCCAACTGCATGGGAATCGTCAATACCGACCCGCGCGTCCGCCTGAACGCGACCTTCTCCCCTGTCTACCCGCCGGAAGGGCGCGTGGCGCTCTCCTCGCAGAGCGGCGCCCTGGGGCTTGCCCTCCTCGATTGCGCCCGGCGCTTGAACCTCGGCATCTCGAGCTTCGTGTCCGTCGGCAACAAGGCCGATGTCTCGGGCAACGACCTCGTACAGTACTGGGCGGAGGACCCGCGCACAGACGTGATCCTTCTCTATCTCGAAAGCTTCGGCTCGCCCGGGCTCTTCGCGCGCATCGCCCGGCGGGTCGCGCGCCGAAAGCCGATCGTGGCGGTGAAGGCGGGCCGCTCCCGCGCGGGCGCGCGCGCCGCCTCCTCCCACACGGGAGCGCTCGCCGAGAGTGACGCGGTGGTGGACGCGCTCTTCCGGCAGGCCGGCGTGATTCGCACGCAAACTCTCGAGGAGTTCTTCGACGTCGCGACCCTGCTCGCGCACCAGCCGGTCCCCCCGGGACGGCGCGTCGCGATCCTGACCAATGCCGGCGGCCCGGGGATCCTCGCGGCCGACGCTTGCGAGGCGCAGGCGCTCACGATCACGC
This sequence comes from Thermoanaerobaculia bacterium, assembly GCA_050745345.1. GTDB lineage: Bacteria > Acidobacteriota > Thermoanaerobaculia > UBA5066 > Gp7-AA6 > DATBFU01. The sequence goes on along the minus strand of JBOGJK010000320.1, from coordinate 1,401 downwards.
CGCTCGAGCCGGCCACACGGGAGAAGCTCGCCGCCGGCCTGCCCCGCGAGGCGGGCCTCGGAAACCCGATCGACATGCTCGCCTCGGCGCCGGCCGCGCAGTATCGCCGCTGCCTTCGCCTGCTGCTCGGGGACGCGACCGTGGACGCGGTACTCGTCATCTTCATCCCTCCGATCGTGACGGAGGCCGCGGAGGTGGCCCGAGCGATCGTGCGCGGAGCGCGAGGCTTCTCCGCCAAGCCGGTCGTCGCGACGTTCCTGGGAGAGGAAGGGGCGCCCTCCGCCCTGGGGCGCATTCCGAGCTATCCCTTCCCCGAGCGCGCGGCCGTCTCTCTCGCGCGGGCGGCCTCCTGGGGCGAATGGCGCCGGGAACCGCCGGGCCGCCTGCGCCGGTTCCGCGACGTCGATCGGGAGCGCGCCCGGGCGGTCGTCGGCGCGGCCTTGAAGCGCGGCGGAGGATGGCTCGATCCGCTGGAGACGCAGGAATTGCTTTCCGCCTTCGCAATCGCCTCGGCGCCGGTGCGTCTGGTCCGGCAGGAGAGGGAGGCGGCAGAGGCCGCCCGGGAGCTGGGCTTCCCCGCAGTCTTGAAGGCCGTCGGCCCCGGCATCCTTCACAAGACGGAGGTCGGCGGCGTCCGGCTCGACCTGCCGGACGACCGCGCGGTGCGCGACGCCTATCGAGAGATGCGGCAGCGGCTCGGACAGGCGATGACCGAGGCGCTCGTGCAGAAACAGGTGCCGGGAGGCGTGGAGGTGATCGTGGGAGCGACCTGCGATCCGACCTTCGGCCCCCTGATCGCCTATGGCAGCGGCGGCACGCTCGTCGAGCTCCAGGCCGACGTCGCCTTCCGCCTCCAGCCCCTGACCGACGCCGACGCGGCCGCGATGCTCGAAGAGGTTCGGGGCACGGCGCGGCTCCGTGGCTGGCGCGGCACCCCGCCGGCGGACGAGGAGGCCCTGCGGGAGCTTCTCCTGCGTGTCTCGGCGCTCCTGGAGGCCTGCCCCGAAGTGCGGGAGATGGACCTGAACCCCGTCAAGGTCCTGGAGAAGGGGGTCATCGTCCTGGACGCGCGCGTCCGCGCGGGCCGGCAGACGCCCTCCCTCCCCTCCCGCCGCATCGCGTACTGACGCGCCGCCCGATTGGTGTGTCCGCATCATGCCCCCGCCGGGCGGCGGCGGGACGATGGCTCACGGGTGGATTTCGATCGGAGGAGCCTATGGACGCCACGACAACCGAAGCGAGAACGGTGATTCGAACGGACGCGGAGGTCTTGCGCGACGTGCTGCAGGAGCTCGCGTGGGACACGCGGGTGCGCGAGAGCGACGTCGGCGTCCACGTGCGCCACGGTGTGGTGACGTTGACGGGCGCCGTCGAGAACTACAGCCAGAAGGTCGCCGCCGC
>JBOGJK010000319.1:0-8149 GCA_050745345.1 Thermoanaerobaculia bacterium | reverse complement strand
TCGAAGTGGGGCAAGAATCTCTATGTCCCGGGAGACGGCGCCAAGCGCGACAAGCAGGGTAACTTCTGGCTGCTCGGGCGCGTGGACGACGTGATGAACGTGGCCGGCCACCGGATCGGCACGATGGAGGTGGAGTCGGCTCTCGTGGATCACCCGGCGGTGGCCGAAGCGGCGGTCGTGGGCGTCACAGACGACCTGAAGGGCACGGCCATCGCCGCCTTCGTGATCCTGAAGGAAAAGGGAATTGCCGGCGTGGCGGCCGGCTCCGACGGCCTGCAGAAAGAGCTGCAGGCGCACGTCGCGAAGAAGATCGGCGCGCTCGCCCGGCCGGACAAGCTCTTCTTCACGGCGGACCTTCCCAAGACCCGCTCGGGCAAGATCATGCGGCGCCTCCTGCGCGACATCGCGGAGGGTCGGGTTCTGGGCGACACGACCACACTGGCCGACCCGGCGGTCGTCGCGTCGCTGAAGACCCAGTACGAGGAGAAGGAGTCCTAGCTTTCGGGCATGGGATCCCTGCGCGGGCGCCAATTCCACGCCCGGCCGCCGTACAATCGCTTGGGTGAATCCCCTGGAGTCGATCTTCGATCCCCGCACGCTGGCGCGGCTCGACCGCTGGCGCAAGGCCCGCTCCCTCTTCCTGCGCCCCGACAGTGTTCCGGCCGAGCGGGCGCTCGCCGAGGCGCTCGAAAAGCGCTGGCTGCGCGCCCAGGTCTACGGCCGAGCCCGGCGCGTCTTGGTCGAGCGCATCCCGGCGCTGCTGCCGGACCTGGCGGAGAAGCTCGGTCCGGCCGCGGAGCACGTGCGCGTCTCGCCGGAGGACGCCAACCAGACGAAGTGGGATGCCGTGGGCAACCTGATGCCGCTCAAGCTCGCCTGCCGGCAGGTGCGGGCGTTGTGGCTGCTCGACGCGCTCCGGTCCGGCAGCTTCTTCGTGGAGTTCCAGCCGATTTTCGACCTGCGCAGCGGCGAGCCGATCGGTTTCGAGGGACTCCTGCGCGCGCAGTCGCCCGACGGCGCCCGGCACCTGGCCGCCGAGATCTTCCCGGCCGCCGCGGTGCTCGGCATCGAGCTCGCCTTCGAACGGCTCTCCTGGATCACCGTGCTCGAGGCGGCGCGGCGCCTGCCGGTCGAGGCGATGGTGTTCTTGAACGTCAACCCGCAGCTGCTGCTCCAGACGGACTCCTCGCTCTCGCGCCTGGGCGAGGAGGCGGAGCGGATGGAGTTCCCCTACGCGCGCCTGGCGCTCGACCTGGTGGAGATCGAAAGGATCGAGTCGCTCGAGCGGTTGCAGCAGGCTCTCGCCGTGCCCCACGACCTGGGGGTGTCGATCGCCCTGGACAACGTCACCTCCAGCTTCGGGACGCTCAAGTACTGCTCGGGCCTGGCTCCCCGCTGGATCAAGGTGGACAGCGAGATCACCCACCGCATCGCCAGCGACCCACAGCGGCGGGCGATCCTGCAGCTTCTCGCGCAGGTCGCGCGGGAAGCGCGGGTGGGTCTGATTGCCGAGGGAATCGAGTCGGCCGAGGACCTGGAAGTGTGCGTCGAGGAGGGGGTCTTCGCGGCGCAGGGATACTTCCTGGCGCGCCCCTCGGCGGGACCCGTCCCGGCTTCCGAGGAGTTCTGCGCGTGGCTTGCCTCGCGCAGGGGCCTGGCGGAGCCCGACCTGCCGCCCCCCGCGGAGCCCGAGCCCCTCGAGCCCCGGGATGGCTCGGGATGACTTCTCGCGGCCCGGCCGGATGAGGGTGCCGGACCCTTCTGCGCTCGATTCGGTACGCCTCGACGTCTGGCTGGACGTGGCCTGCCTCTTTCCCACGCGCTCGCAGGCCAGGCTCGCCTGCGAGGGGGGGAAGGTCGACGTCAACGGGTCGCGCGCAAAGCCGCACCGCGCGATCCGCGCGGGCGATCGGATCTCCCTGGCGACCAGCCGGGGCGAGCGCCGGGAGCTGCTGGTCCTCGCCCTGGCGGACCGCTCGATCCGCCGCAGCGAGGCGCGAAGGCTCTACGAGGACCGAACCCCGCCCCCGTCGGCAGAGGTCGTGGAGGCCCGGCGCCTCGACCGGATGCTCATGCCGCGCCAGGAGGCGGGGCGCCCGGACAAGAGAGAGAGGAGAGAGCGCCGGAAACAGAAGGGGTGGTGAAAGGCTACACTTCACCGATGGACTTCGAAGTCCTCTGCCCTTGCTGCAACGCCCGGCTCAAGGTGGACGGGGAGCTCAAGGCGGTCATCGACCACGAGGCGCCCAAGACGCCGCGCAAGTTCGCTTCCGTGGACGACGCCGTCGGGGCCCTGAAGACGCACGACGAGGAGCGTGAGAAGAAGTTCGCGGCCTCCGTCGAGGCGGAGAAGAGCAAGAAAGACGTCCTGAACCGGAAGTTCGAGGAGCTCTTCCAGAAGACGAAGGGCGACACCTCCAAGCCCGTTCGGGACATCGATCTCGATTAAGCCGGAGGCGTGAACCGTAAACCGTCAACCGTGAACCGGGAGGGCGGCCGGTCTTCTCATCTCGGTTTACGGTTCCCGGTTCACGGTTAACGCCTTGTCCGCCATCGCCGTCTTCGGTTCCAGTCTTCCGAGGGAGGGCGAGCCCGCCTACGAAGAGGCGCGCGAGCTCGGGCGCGAGATCGCGCGGCGCGGCGCGGCGATCGTCTGCGGGGGCTACGGCGGCGTGATGGAGGCGGCCTGCCGCGGGGCCGCGGAGCTGGGAGGCGAGGCGATCGGCGTCGTGCTCGCACGCGCAGGCGAGCCGAACCGTTGGGTGACCCGGCGCGTCGTGGCCGAAGACCTCGCGGCGCGCTTGCGGCATCTTCGGGACGACGCCGACGGCTGGGTCTTCCTGCCGCGAGGCCTGGGGACGATGCTCGAGCTCGTCTTCGTCGCGGAATCGGTCGTCAAAGGGGAGACGCAGGGGCGTCCGGTCGTCCTGCTGGGTCCCTTCTGGAAGGGCACACTGGCTGCGATCCTCTCCGAGTCCGCGGGGCCCGGGGCCGCGACACTCGAGCGCGCGCTGCGTTTTGCGGCGGACCCCGGCGAAGCCGCGCGCCTCGCTTTGACGTAACGTCGACTTTCGGTAGATTTCCGGGGCTTCGACAGGCCGCTCGGGGCCGAGACCCTGCTGCCCGGCCAGACCGTTCCGGATCTGAAGACCCGCTACTTCGGCTACATCCGAATCGACTTCGACGGCCGCCGCTACTTTTGAGCAGAAGGCCGGCCGGCCAAGAGGGTCTTACGTGGCGGCAGGCTGGCGGTACCCCATCTCCTGCAGAAGAGCGATCCTCCTGGCGATCGGCGGATGCGTGGCGAAGAGGCTGGCCCAGGCCCCCTCCCGTTCGTTGACCGCGCGGCCGCGGGGATCCTCGATGCAGAGATGGGCCACCCCTTGCTTGATCGAAGGCGTGGGCTCGACCGCCGCGGCGATCTTCTCGAGGGCCGAGGCGAGGGCCAGGGGATTGCGGGTCATCTCCGAGCCCGAGGCGTCGGCCAGGTACTCCCGCTCCCGCGAGACCGCCATCGCGACGAGCCGGGCGATGATCGGAGCGAGCAGAATCGACAGGAGCCAGAGCGCCAGCAGGAGGATGCCGAGGAGGCCGCCTCCCGCGCCGCCCCGGTCCCGGCTCGAACGGCGGCCGCCGCCCCACCGGAGCCCGCGGCGCGCGAAGTCGGAGACGAGCAGGATCGCGCCCGCCAGCGCCGCGACGACGGTCATCAGCCGGATGTCGTAGTTGCGCACGTGCGCCATCTCGTGCGCCACGACCCCCTGGAGCTCCTCGCGATTGAGCTTCTCCAGGATCCCCCGCGTGACGGCGATGGAGGCTCTCTCCGGGCCGGGGCCCGTGGCGAAGGCGTTCGGATCGGCGTCCGGGATCACCCAGATCCGGGGCTTCGGCAGGCCGCCCGCGATCGCCATCTCCTCGACGATGTTGTCGAGCGACCGCTCCCGGGGGTCGGAGGTGTCGAGCGGGCGCGCGGTCGCCGACGCGAGCACCGCCCGGTCCCCCTCGTGCAGGGACCACCAGGCCGCGAGGCCGCCGAACGCCAGCGCTCCGAGCGTGAAGAGAGGCCATCCCGGCGAGCCTCCGGCGCCGTACAGGAAGGCGTCGGCGCCGAGGCCGAGGAAGGCGAGGAAGAGGATGGAGCCGGCCAGGAAGATTCGGGTGCGCCGGAGATTGCGCTTCTGCTGGTCGTAGAGATTGACGGGGATCATGGAGCGGTCGGTAGTCCGTCGCCGGTCGTCGGGGCGCGCTCCGACTGTTGACTGTCGACCTCTCCCTACCGGGGCCTCACGCTCAAATCCACCTTCGGCACCTCGCGCTCCGCCGCCTCCTTGATCTCGTAGAGCTCGACCGGCTGGAACTTGAAGGTCTGCGCGATGAAGCTGTCCGGGAAGATCTGCTGCGCCGTATTGAAGCGAGTCGCGAGGTCGTTGTAGAACTGCCGCGCGAAGCCGATCTTGTTCTCCGTCGAGGTCAGCTCTTCCATGAGCGTGCGGACACTCTCGTTGGCCTTCAGGTTCGGGTAGTTCTCCGCCAGGGCGAAGAGCCGCGAGAGGGTCTGCGTGAGCTGGTTCTCCTTTTCCGCGGTGTCGGCCACCCCGCGCGCCGCCAGGGCGCTGTTGCGGGCCGCGATGACTTTCTCCAGAGTGTCCTGCTCGAACTGCATCTCCCCCTTGACCGACGCGATCAGGTTCGGGATCAGGTCGTGCCGGCGCTTCAACTGCACGTCGATCTGCTTCCAGGCGTTTGTGACCTGGTTCTTGAGCGAGACCAGGTTGTTGTAGCGCCAGATCGCCCAGATCGCGCCGAGAAACGCGATCGCAATTAGCAGCAAGAGGCAGCCGCCGAGGACGCCCATTTGTCCGGGTCTCCCTTTAGGCTCTTACGAGCGCCAGGCTCGGAAGTTCAGCCTTCGCTTCGAGCTTCCGTTCACGCATTGAGCCCCTGCCGCAGCTCCCGCGCGAGGATCTCGACGGCGGACCGGGTGCCGCCGGTCATCTTTTCCTTCCAAACGGTCTCGGTCTCGAAGCGGCGGTCCCCGATCGCCTCTGCCCAGGGGCGAAGCGCCGCGTCCAGCTCGCTCGCCGACCAGACGTCCCCCCCGCGGCTGCGGATCATCGCGATCACGTAGGGGGCGATCCGGATGAAGCCGCGCAACGCCGTCGAGCTCTTGATCGAGTACTTGCGCCCCGCGAAGGCGGCCGGGAAGGCCCTTGCGGCGGCCTTGAAGTAGTTCAGGAAGAAGCGGCGGGCGTTCTCCCGGAACTCCCGCGCGATCCGGCCGCCGGCGGCATCCATCGCCGCGAAGACGTCGCGCAGCTCGTCGGCGAGCGAGGCCTGCGTGACCGACCCCTTGCCGATCCCGAGAACCTTGATCTGGCCGCGCAGGGGGGAGGAGTCCTCCTCGTTCAGCGCCCGGACGATGTCGTGGGCGGCCGCCAGGTTGTTGTCGCGGTAGAGCCGGCGCCCGGAGAGCGAGATCAGGTGCGAGGGGTTCAGCTTCGTGTGCTTGCTGTTGATCGTGACGAAGAGCTCCACCACCTGGTCTGCCGTCAGGTCGTCGAAGACGACCGCCGGCACCTGGAAGTCCTTCAGGTTGTGCTTCTCGGCGAGCTGATGGAGGGCAAGCAGCCGGTGCTGGCCATCCAGGGCTCTCAGGATTCCCGACTCCTCGGGCAGCTTCAACGACCCGGCGTCCGACCGCCCGCTCGAGGGAGTGAAGTCGAGCCGCCGCTCGGAGACGAGCAGCACGCTGCCCGGGATGGCGGGCAAGGACCCGGAGTCCGCGCACTGCAGGTAGTAGGCAACCAGCTCCTCGATCTTCCTCTGGATGATCGGGCGCTGGAACGCGTGCTCGGAGGCGGAGATCTTGCGCTCCAGGAACTCCCAGTTGACCCGTCCCTCCTTCCCCTTGCGCGGGTGGGGGCGGGTGGTCTGCGTTTCCGGGCCGAAGGAGAGCACCTCGAAGCCGACGAGCGACTGCAGGTCGGCCCCCGAGAGGAGGGCCTCGTAGAAACGCACGCCGAACTGGTTCAGCCGGAGCGAGGGAACAGAGAGCATCCTGACCCCCCTTTTCGCGGGGGCATTATATGAAAGGGCTAAATCCCCCCTTTAGAAGGGAGTAGGCGCCCGCGGTTAGGGCGGCGAAACCGCCCGCCAGTCCTGCGCGCCGGCCATTTTCTCGTGAATTTTCGAGGCCCCGGAAAGGATGCCCTTGAGCTCCGCGGTCAGAACACGCTCCAGATCGGGCAACGATGCCGGATCCCCGAGCGGCACCGAGCATTCGATCTGCTTCTGGCCGAGGGACGCGAGGAAGGGGGAGGGGCGGCGACTCCAGTCCGAGTCGTTGCGCCGGTGCTTGGTCATTAGAAAGGCCGCCAGGCGGCGCTCGTCCCAGGGCTCGACGAGCGTCCATCGGAAGTTCGCCCGGGCTCCCTTCTGCTGGACCTCCGGCGTCTCGCTCGCCAGGGCAATCGACATACTTTTGCTTTAAAGATAGCATCCGTCTCACGAGCAACGCTACTTTGAGGGCCGCTCTGGCGGCTTGCCTGGCGCTGCGGGCCGGCGACAGCGGGGCCGCGGAAGCCCCGGGGGACAGGGTCTATCCGTCCCATCTGATGGTCGACCAGGAAGTCACCGTGATGGCCCGGATCACCGGCATCGTGGAGGAGATCCTCGCCGAGCGCGGTGCCGTGGTCGCCCGGGATCAGCCGCTCGCCCGCCTGGACGCGCGCGAGCTGGATGCCGAGGCGAGGGAGGCCAAGGAGGAGATGGAGCTGCGCCTGGCCGAGTACGAGCGCGCCAAGTCTCTTTCGGAGAGCAAAGTGCTCTCGACCGCGGACCTGGACGAGAAGAAGGCCCACTATCAGGTCGCCGTCGCCCGCCACGAGCGCGTCCGCACGCTGCGCGACTACACCGTGATCCGGGCCCCTTTCGCTGGGGTCGTCACGGAGAAGTACGCCCGGGTCGGACAGAAAGTCATCGAGGACAGCAACGAGCCGCTCTTCCGGATCACGGCCTTCGAGCCGCTGCTCGCGCGGGTCTACCTTCCGGAGGAGCAGCTGCTTTCCGTGCGCCGCGGCGATCCGGTCGACCTGACCCTCGACCGTTTTCCCGACGCGCGCGCCAGCGGTGTCGTTCAATTCATCAGCCCCGCCGTGGACCCGGCGAGCGGCATGTTTCAGGTCATCGTGCAGGTCCGGAGAAACCCGTCCCAGCCCGAGCTGCGGCCGGGAGTCTCGGTCAAGGTCCGGTTTCCGCGGACGGCCCTTAAACCGTCCGGCTGAGGCCCCGCGGCGATGCCCGATCGGCACCCACGCTCCTCGCGGAAGCTGCGCAACACGATCGACCGGGTCCTGATCCACGACATCAAGAACATGGGATTCCGTCTGGAGATGCTCCGCGCCAACCTCGACGAGCACTACGGCGAGCCGGAGTTCAAACGTTCCGTGCAGGAGCTGCTGGCGTCGACCGTCGAGAGGCTCGATCGCATCGTCGGGCGGTGGTCGGCGCACGAGGACGCCGTCCTGATCAAGGTCTCCCTCGACCTGAACGATCTCGTTCGCGAAGTCGCCGCCGCCCCGACGCGCCGCGCAGGGCGAGACTCCCGTCCCGCCAGACCCGCGACGCTCTCTCTGGCGCTGGGCGACCTGCCGGCCGTCTGGGGAGATCCTTACTATCTCGGCGACGCGCTCGCGAGCCTGCTCGACAACGCCCAGGAGGCCGTGGGAGGGTCGGGGAAGGTCCTGGTGCGCAGCTTCGCGACGGGCTCCGGCGGGCGACGGCGCGCCAACCTGGAGATCATCGACAACGGACCGGGCATGTCGCCGGAGTTCGTGAGCGACAGTCTCTTCCAGCCCTTCCAGACGACCAAATCCGACGGCGTGGGGCTCGGCCTCTTCACGGCCGCGCAGATCGTGCGACAGCACCGCGGCACGATCCGCGTCTCGAGCGGCGCCGGCCAGGGGACGGTGATCCGGCTCTCCTTTCCGGCGGCCCGGCCGCAGCCGTGACCGAGGGCGGCGGCGAGCTCGGGCGGATCCTGATCGTCGAGGACGATCCGTTTCTGCTCGAGCAGCTGACCTGGGCGCTCAAGGGGAAGTTCTCGGTCTCCGGAGCGCGGGACGCAGTGGAAGGGCGGGCGCGTCTGGAC
>JBOGJK010000318.1:0-4217 GCA_050745345.1 Thermoanaerobaculia bacterium | reverse complement strand
GGAGAACCTCCGCAAGGAGCGGGAGGTCGTCGAGGAGCTCTTCCGCATGGACGAAATCGAAGTCGTCGGGCGGGAGGTCCTGGACGGTCGCAGCACCATCCTCGTGAAGTTCCGGCCCCGCCCCGGCTTTCGGCCGCGGACGAAAGGAGGCAAGGTCCTCCAGAAGCTCGCCGGCCAGGCCTGGATCGACGAGGAAGACAAGGAGCTCGTCCGGATCGACGCGGAGCTGCTCGACGCGCTCGGTGTCGGGCCGGGCGGCGTCTTCCGTCTCCAGAAAGGCGCGCGCGCCTTCTTCGAGCGGCGGCGGGTCAACGACGAGATCTGGCTGCCCGCCGAGGCGCGCTTCGTGGGCGCCGCGAAGGTGCTCCTCTTCGCGCTCGGCCGCCTGAACGCGCGCAGCTCCTACAGCGACTACCGCAAGTTCCGCGTCTCGACCTCGACCGAGATCTCCCCGATCGAGGAGACGCCGAACTGACACCGGCGCGCGTCTCGCGCACGCTTCGCGTCTTCTCCCGCTCCCCTCACTCCGCGGCGAGCACCTCGAACTCCGAAAACTCGATGCCCCCGGCCGCCGGGGCGAAACGCTGGTCGCCTTCGCGCTGGCGTTTTCGACGTAACTTCCTCACCGTGACGGCGTCCAAGTCGGGGATGCTCTCGCTCGCGCCCATCCGGCTGCTTCCCCTTTTCCTTGCCGCGGTCCCCGCCGCGGTTCTGACGGACTCACCGCGCCTCCAGGTTTCGATGGACGCGGCGGAGGCGGACGCGGTCCTCGCGATTCTCGCCAAGCAGAAGGCGGGCGCCCGCGTCGAGCCGGCCGACTGGGAACGGCTCTTTGCGACCGAGGGCTTCCGGCGCCTCGAGGCGCGGGAAGCGGTGATGAAGCGCCCCTTCACGCGCGAGGAGTTCCAGGCCTTCGTCCGGTCGGACGAACTCGCGGCGCGCGCCGGGGCGCTCTCCTCCACGCTCGAGCGCTGGAAGTGGCTGGACACCGCGGCGGCCGCGGGCCGCGCGCTCGCCTATCTGCCCGAGGGGGCGCCGATCCGGGCCACGGTCTTTCCCGTCATCAAACCGAAGCCAAACAGCTTCGTCTTCTCGCAGCCCGACCCGGCGATCTTCCTCGCGCTCGACCCCGCTGTGACGCCCGAGAAGCTCGGCAACACGCTCGCGCACGAGCTTCACCACATCGGCTTTGGCGCCGCGTGCCCGCCGGAGGACGCGGGTGCCGAAGGCCTTCCCAAGCCGAAGCAGGAGGCCCTCAAGTGGCTTTCCGCCTTCGGCGAAGGATTCGCGATGCTGGCGGCCGCCGGGGGCCCCGACGCGCACCCGCACGCCGCGAGCCCCGCGGAGGAGCGTCAGCGCTGGGACCGCGACATGGAGCGCGCCGACCACGACCTGCGCGCGCTCGACGCTTTCTTCCAGAAGGTTCTGGAGGGAAGACTCGCCGGAGAGAAAGCGGACGAGCGCGGCTACTCCTTCTTCGGCATCCAGGGCCCCTGGTACACCGTCGGCTACCGGATGGCGGTCTCGATCGAGAAGGCCTTCGGGCGCGCGGAGCTGATTCGCTCCTTCTGCGACGCGCGCCGCCTGCCCGGAGCCTACAACCGGGCGGCCGAACGCCTCGGCCTTCCGGGTGCTCGCTGGTCTCCGGCGGTGGCGGGCGCCTTCTCCGGATCCCATGGGGCCGCGACTGGCGGCGCCGCGCAGCGTACCGACCGCTGAAATCCGGACACGATGCTAAAATGAGACTTCCTGAGACCATTGATCGCGTTGCTCGGCTCGCTTGCGAGTCGGGCAGACGGTCCCCGGGATGGGGGGTAGGGATCGGTGGAGGGTTCCGTGGACCGCCGGCTCTTTTCATCAGAGATGGGCGCCCCGCTCCCGGAGAGAACGGGCTCCCCCTTTGTACAGGAAGCGAGCACTCCGAATGCGCGCTCCGCGCGAGGTTCAGAACCGATGCTGACAGTCGAGGAGGTCAGGCGCGCAGCCGATCTTCCCCGGTACCGGGAGCAGTGGCAGGACCTGCTGGCGCGGTCCGAAGGCGCGCTTCTGTTCCAGACCTGCGAGTGGATGACCTCCTGGCTCGAATACTACTGGCGGGACCGGCCTCTCGCCTTCCTGTTCCTTCGGAGGGAGGGAAGGCTGGTCGGCCTGGCTCCGCTGCTCGAGGATGAAGAAGGTCGATTCTCGTGCGCGGGTTCCATCGTGCTTCCCGCCGACGGCGACTTCGCCATCCGGGGGGATCTGCTCAGCGCGGGAGACGGCGCCGCGAATCTGGACACGGTGTTCCGCTACCTGCGTGCGACCCGCGGGAGCGTGCGGCTCACTCTGATGCACCTGGAAGAAGAATCCCCGCTCCTGCGAGGGCTTCCCGAGGTGGCGTCGCGGCACCGTCTTCGGACGTTTCGACGAGAGGCCTGGACTTCGCCGAGGGTGCGCTTCCATGGTGACTGGGAGGCCTACCTCCGGTCGCGCTCCAGCCATCTGCGAACCGAGCTTCGGCGAAAGAGCCGCAAGCTCGAGGCGGCTGGAGCCGCCGCCTGCGTCGCCGCGACGACACCGGAGCAGGTGGAGCGGGCCCTCGACGACATGATGGCCGTCGACCGGCACAGCTATAAACAGAGCGCCGGCAGCTCTCTCTCCTTCCGGCCCGTCGAGGCGGGCTTCTTGCGGGCGCTGGCGTGCCGCTGCGCCGGAGCGGGGTGGACGCGCTTGTACTTTCTCTACCTCGACTCGAAGCCGGTGGCGTACGTCTACGGCTTCGCCTTCCGCAACGAGTACTACGCGTTTCACACCGGCTTCGACGAAGCGTACCGGGCTCTCTCTCCGGGAACCGTCCTGTTCGGCCGCGTGCTGCGCGACTGCTGCGAGCGGGGAATGGACGCGTTCGACTTCCTCGGGGGCCAGGAGCGCTGGAAGTCGCAGATCACCACCGAGCGGCGCTCCCACGCGAATGTCTGCGTTTTCTCGCAGGACCAGATCCGTTGCCAGCTGTGCAAGGCGTACCAGGGCGTGGTCAAGCCCTTCGTCAAGTCCCGGTTGCCTTTCGTGGTCGGGGCCAGGCGATGGCTCCTACGCCTGGCTTCCCGCTGACCTGACGCTCTCCCCACCGCCTCACGGGAATCCCCCGGGGGCGCGGATTCTGTGGAGCGAACGGCGGGAGCGCGAGCATCGGTTAAGCTCGGAGCGCTATGGCCGCAGCGCCGACGAGCTCCGATCCTGCCTGGCCGCCCCTTCCGTTCGAGGAGTGGAAAGACACCTGCGCCACCCTCCACATGTACACGCAGATCGTCGGGAAGGTCCGGCTCGCGCTCTCGCCGCCCGTCAACCACTGGTGGCACGTGCCCCTCTACGTCACGGCGCGCGGGCTGACGACTTCTCCCATCCCGTATCGGGGCGAGATCTTCGAGATCGAGTTCGATTTTCTCTCGCACCGGCTGGAGCTCCGGACCGGCTCCGGCGGAGGCGGGGCGGTCGCTCTGCAGCCACGGCCGGTCGCCGACTTCTACGGGCGGACCATGGCGCTCCTGCGCTCGCAGGGCATCGAGGTCGCGATCCGGCCGATGCCGGTAGAAGTGCCCGACCCGATCCCCTTCGACCAGGACCAGCAGCACGCCTCCTACGACCGGGAACAGGCGCACCGTTTCTGGCGCCTCCTGGTGCTCGCCGACACGATCTTCAAGGAGTTCCGGGGGCGCTTCCTCGGAAAGTGTAGCCCCGTCCACTTCTTCTGGGGGAGCTTCGACCTTGCCGCGACGCGCTTCTCGGGGAGGCGCGCCCCGCCGCGCGAAGGCACGGACTCGATCACTCGTGAGGCCTACTCCCACGAGGTCTCCAGCGCGGGCTTCTGGCCCGGCGGGGGCGGCATCGACGGCCCGGCCTTCTATTGCTACGCCGCACCGGAGCCGCCGGGGCTCTCGGCCGAGCCGATCCGTCCCGAGGCCGCTTTCTATCATCCGGCGCTCAAGGAGTTTCTGCTGCCGTACGGCGCGGTCCGGACAGAGGCATCCCTCCGGGCGGCGGTGATGGATTTCCTGCAGAGCAGCTACGAAGCGTGCGCGCGCCTGGCGGGGTGGGACCTTGAGTCGCTCGAGCGGCGGCTGGAAAGCCGCGCAGGATGAACGCTGGGCTCGCCTACGTCTTCTGGCACTGGAAGGCGGAGTCGGTCGGCGCCGAGAGCTACGAGGCCATGGCCCGGGACTTTCACGCCTCGCTGGCGA
>JBOGJK010000317.1:0-1506 GCA_050745345.1 Thermoanaerobaculia bacterium | reverse complement strand
CTTGCACCGGTTTCGTTCGAGCGGCGGCCGGCAAGAGTCTGCCTGCCGCCGGGGTGAGCCGCCGCGTGTCCCGGGGGGCAGCCCCGTCGGTCCGGGGCGCCTCGTCAAGCCGCCGGCAAGCGACAGTCTTGGCCCCTTACAGTCCACATCATTCCTGATGTACACTCCAGGTCGGACACATGCTGGGCCTTGTCTTCTACGAAACGGCGGGCGGTAATAGTCCGGCGGAACGCTACTTGCGGGGGCAGAGCGACGCCGATCGCGCTCTGCTACTCGCAAAGATCAAGGCCTTTTGCGAGGAGTTCCCGATCTTGCTGACGGTGGACATCAAACGGCTACGAGGCAAGGTCTGGGAGATTCGAGTTTCGGGCAGCCGGCAGCACCGGCTCCTTTACTCAGTGGTTGGCAGAGACCTCGTCGTCCTACACGCTTTCACGAAGAAGAGCAGGAAGACTCCACCGAAAGAGCTCGCGCTCGCCGAGCACCGCCTCAAGGAGATGACGTGATGAAGAAGAAGGGCATCGACGGGGAAAACACCCTAACGGGCAGACATGCGCGGCGCATCGATCTTGCAGGCTGGATCCGCGCGGAGCGCCGGAAGAGCCGGACGTTTCGGGACGCCTTCGCCGAGGCACATCGGGCGACCGAGATTGCACGGGAGCTGGCCCGTCTTCGCCACGAACAGGGTGTAAGCCAGGCGGAGATCGCCAGGCGCCTCAAGACGAGCCAGCAGGCCGTCAGCCGACTGGAGCATCCGGACTACGAAGGCCACTCCCTCCGGACGCTCGCGCGTTATGCCGAGTCGCTCGGCAAAGAACTCCGGTTCGTCCTTTCGGAGCCCGGGGTCAGCTACGGAGCAGTGCGGGCAGCGAAACGTCGGCGGAAGATCGGCTAGGAGCGGGCCAGCCGCGCAAGATCCTCTCCCTCCAATGCGTACTTGACCCATTCGGTCGGATGGCGGGCGCCGAGGCGTTCGTAGAAGCGGATGGCGTGGACGTTCCAGTCGAGGACGGACAACTCGAGGCGCAGGGCGCCGCGGGCAACGACCTCGCGGGCCAGCGCCGCCATGAGGGCCTCGCCGACGCCGCGGCTGCGCGCCGCGTGTGTGACGACGAGGTCCTCGAGATAGAGGAAAGGGCGGCCCCGGAACGTGCTGCTCGGCGTCTCGTAGAAGAGCGCGATCCCTTCGACGCGGCCGTCGACCTCCGCGACCAGCGCTTCGAGCTTCCCGGATTCGAAGATCCAGGCGAGGAGGCGACCGCCCTCGGCGTCGTCCGGGGGCGTCAGCTTCTCGAAGCGCGCGAGCTCCCGGTCGAGCTCCAGGATGCGGGGGCCGTCCGCGGGCTCCGCGCGCCGGATCCGCACGTCCGCGGCCTTCATCGGGCGGCCGCGATCTTCTTGAAATCCACTTGTTCGACGAGCTTCAAGGCCTCCGGCTCTTCGATGTTGTCCGCGTAGGCGAGCAGGAGACGCGAGGGCGTCGCGAGGACTGTGACGACCGAGACG
>JBOGJK010000316.1:0-5431 GCA_050745345.1 Thermoanaerobaculia bacterium | reverse complement strand
GGGGGAGGCGCCGGGGCCGCCGGGGCGGCGGGCGCGGCGGCCGGCTCCTCCTCCACGACGGGCTCGGGAGGCGCAGGGGGCGGGACCACGACGGGAGGGGGCGGCGGCGGCGGCCAGGCGGCGTAGGTTACGCCCAGGAACCCTCCCCAGGGGGCGGGATTGTTGCCGTGCTTGAACAGCAGGTCCAGGTTCGTGCCGAAGGCCGTCGAGGCCGCCCAACCCGAGCGCCCGAACCACCAGCGAATGCCGGCGTTCAACATCGAGTAGTTCGGCTCCGGAAAGTCGCCGCCGTCCAGGATCGTGCGGTCGATCTCGCCGATCACGTGGAGCGACGGCATGGACTTGAGCGGCACGTCCATACCGAAAGCGAACCGCAGCCGGTTGGATGGCCGCACATCGAGGTCCTGCTTGCCCGCGAGCACGTAGGAGGCCATCGCGGTGAAGACCCCCTTGGTAGCCGCGGCGCCCCACTCCCAGTCGGTGCGCCTCGAGTTGATCTGCTCGGGCACCGTGACCTCGTCGATCCGGAGAGTGCCGTTGTTGACCGGCGCGTGAGCGGCCAGCCAGAGCCCCAGCCGGAAGTCCGGGTTGGCCTCGGAGAAGAAGGTGAGCTTGCTCCCGACGCGCACCTTGCGCGCCTCGTTCGACTCGAAGGGAGCGGGCAGCTGGATGCCGTTGACGACACCGCCCATCCAGCCGCCCCGACTGCGGTATTGCTCCGCGCCGCCGCTGGCGAAGACCGACCAGTGCCGCGTGATGCCGTAGCCGAGCGAAAACTCGCCGGCCACGCGCCGGTAGATCCGGTCCCGCAGGAGGGTCTCGGTGAAGGGCAGGTCCGCGGCGGGTAGCTGTTCCAGCCAGCCGTAGAAGCCCAGGGTCAGATGCCCGGGTAGGGGCTGGTCGGCCGTTGGAATCGTGAACAGACCGATGTCGCCCTGGTTGTTCGGGGCGATCTGCGCGGAGGCAACCGCGCTGATCAGGCATGCAAGCATCCCGAGGAGCGCGGTACGCTTTGCCGTCATGCAGTCTCCTTTCGAATGGGCGACCGAATCTTCCTAATAGAATAAGCCAAAGATGGCTAATCGCCAAACAACTTTACGCAGGCTGGAGGATTAAGCGCTCTGCCGAAGGCAGGGGTGGCGTTCTCCCTCGGTTTTTGGGCTTTTCCAGGGCCCGGCAGGGCCGCCGAAACGGCTACAGGGGGACTCCGAGAACCGGGTTCCCTTGGCGCTGTTGACTGCCGACTGCCGACTATGCCTTGGGCTGCATCACCAGCGACATCTTGTCCTGGAAGGCCTTGACCCGCGCCGGTCCCCGCAGCGCCGAGATCGCCTTTTCGGTCTGGCGTATCAGGTCGCGCACAGCCTCCACACCGCGCCCCTGGTCGATCTCGGTGAGGGCCTGGCGGTAGGGCCTCTCCAGGTTGGGAAGGTTCGATTCGCCCAGGGCCACCTCGGCCTCCTGCTTGACCCTCGTGCAGAGGATCATGAGGATCTTCTTCTCGTCTCCGAGGACCGCGGCGGGCGCCGGGGCGGCCGTGGGACGCGCCGTCTCCCGCGAGCGCATCTCGGCCAACCCTGCCGTAATCAGCCCGTAGAGGACCTTGGCGGTGTCGAAGGAGGAGAAGCCCATCGCCCGCGACAGCTCCTCGAGCGACCGCTTTCCGTCGATGTGCATGACGAGGTTCCACTCGGGAGGCGAGAGCGTGACGGGCTCGGCGAGGTTGCGCGGCATCAGGAGCGGCACGTAGTCGAGGCCGGGGATCTTGCGCGACAGCACCTTCCACTCGTCGAGCCTGCGCGCCGACTCCATGAGAAGGCTCGTGTTGGGCTTCTCTATCGAGATCGCGTCCGGCTCTTCCCCCTGGGTGAACTGGAAGTCGCCGGTGGACCAGATGGACAGGGCGTAGACGGCCTCTTCGCCCACCAGCTCTCCGAGTTTGGCGTGGATCATCTGGCCGCTCTTCAAATAGATGAAGCCGCGCTCGGCCCCGCGGACCAGCGTAAACATGCCCGTCTTGCCCGAGACCGAAACGAGCTGAATGATGTCGGGAACGGGCAGCTCCTGGATGGAACCCTGGAATGACATTTTTCGCAGCATGATAGCAGGCGGCCGTCGTGAACCGGGAACCGTGAACCGGGAACCGTGAACCGAGTCGGGCTTCGGTTTACGGTTTACGGTTTACGTTGCCGGGCGGGCGGGCGTGGATGTGGCAGATCGCCACGGCGAGCGCATCGGCGGCGTCGAGCGGGATTCGAGCCCTCGGTCGGGCGAGCAGCGACAGGACCATAGCGCGCACCTGCGCCTTCTCGGCCTGCCCGTAGCCGACCAGGGCCTTCTTGACCAGGCGCGGCTCGTACTCGAAGACCGGCAGGCCGTTCTCGGCGGCCGCGGCGAGCAACACGCCGCGCGCGTGCGCCAGCTTGACCGCCGAGGCGATGTTTCTGGCGGCAAAGACGGTCTCGACGGAGACCGCCGCGGGACGGCACTCGGCGATCAGCGTCCGAGCCGCGGCCGACAGGACGCGCAGCTTGTCCGCGAAGGGAAGCGCGGCCTGTGGCCGCCAGACCCCGCACCGCTCCAGCCTCAGGCCGCCCGACTCGAAGAGCACGAGGCCGTATCCCGTGGCGGCCGTGCCGGGGTCCAGGCCCAGGATCCTCATGGCCTCCCGTCTCCCGGGTCAGGTAGCCTCTTGGAAGTCGAAATTCGCCCAGACGTGCTGTACGTCGTCGTGATCCTCGAGCGCCTCCATCAGCCGCATCATCTGGTCGGCCTTGCGCTGGTCGAGCGAGACCTCCGTCGTCGGGATCATGTCGATCTCCGCGAGCGCGAGCGGCAGCCCCTTCGACTCGAGCTTCGCCTTCACTTCGGGAAACACCTCGGGCGCGCACACGACCTCGTGCACGTCGCCCGCCAGGCGCGCGTCCTCGGCTCCCGCCTCGATCGCCGCCTCCATGACCTGGTCCTCCGTCGCCTTGTCCTTCTCGATCGTGAGGTAGCCCTTCTTCTGAAAGAGAAAGCGCACGGATCCGGACTCGCCGAGATTGCCACCGTTCTTGGAGAAGATCGTCCGGATCTCCGGCAGCGTCCGGTTCTTGTTGTCGGTCATCGTCTCGATCAGCACCGCGACGCCGCCGGGCCCGTAGCCCTCGAACGTGATTTCCTCGTAGGTGACGCCGGGCAGCTCGCCCGTGCCGCGCTGGACCGCCCGCTTGATGTTGTCGGCCGGCATGTTGACGGCCTTCGCGTCGTCGATCGCCTTTCGCAGGCGCGGGTTCCCGGCGGGATCTCCGCCGCCGAGGCGCGCCGACATGGTGATCTCCTTGATGAGCTTGGTGAAGACGCGGCCGCGCTTGGCGTCGGCGGCTCCCTTCTTGTGCTTGATCGTCGCCCACTTGCTGTGACCGGACATGCGGAACTCCTGACTCCCAGATTCGCGGCGATTATATGTTCCGAAAAGGACCGCCCCTCTGTCCTTCGATTGCCCACGACCGACTACCGACGATCCCCGATTGTCCTGTATCATTACAAAAGCCACTTTCCAGCAAATCGACACTTTGCCGATGGCGAAAAGGGTCCTTCTGATCGACTACGAGCCGCGCTCGGTAGAGCGGCTGCAGGGGCTCTTGTCCTCCCAGTACCAGCTCGTCCTCGCCCGAGACGGCGAGGAGGGGCTGGCGGCGTTCGGCTCCGCGCCCCGGTTCGACGTGATTCTCGTGGCCGGCATGCTGCCCCGCCTCGCCTCCGGCGAGGTGATCCGCGAGATCCGGCGCAAGGGGGGCGCGACGGCCCCGCCGATTCTCCTGATGGTCTCCGGCTACAAGGGAACTAACCCCAAGGCGGATGCGCAGCGTGTGGGCGCCTTCGACATCCTGATCAAGCCCTTCTCCGACGAGGACCTGCGCGGCGCGGTGCGGAGCGCGATCGAAGCCACCGACCTGGGCGCCAAGACGGTCCGGATCCCGACCGCCGGGGCGGCGCTCCCGGCAGCGGAGCTGACGGCCTCCGACATCTTCGCCGACGTCCTCAAGGATGTCGCCTCCGAGGCCCCGCCCCCCCGGCGCGCGGCTGCTCCTCCCGCTCCGGCGCCGCCGCGCCCGGCGGCGGGCACCGACGCGGACCTCGACCGGAGGCTGCGCGGCACGCTTTCGGGAATGCTGGGCGGCCGGCCGACGGTCAAGACACCCGCCGCGCCGGCCCCGGTGGCGCCGGAGAAGCCGGCCGCCGCCAGGAAGTTCTCCACCGACACCGACATCGATCGGATGATCTCGGACACGCTCTCGGGCCTCCCGGGCCCGGCGCGCCCGAGGCCTGCTTCCGACAAGACGCCTCCGCCAGCGGTGCCCGCCGCGGGCTCGACACCGCCTGCCGCCGCGCCGAGGGTGGAGCCGCCGCGGACCCCGGAGGCGCCTCCCGTCTCCGCCTCCGGCCCCGATCAGTTCGGCCAGTACGAGATCCTCGAACGCATCGCCTCCGGAGGCATGGCGGAGCTCTACAAGGCGCGGCGCAGCGGGGTCGAGGGCTTCCAGAAGATCGTCGCGATCAAGAAGATCCTTCCGCACCTGGCCGACAACGAGGGGTTCCTCTTGATGTTCGCCG
The DNA here is from genome assembly GCA_050745345.1 of Thermoanaerobaculia bacterium. Lineage (GTDB taxonomy): Bacteria > Acidobacteriota > Thermoanaerobaculia > UBA5066 > Gp7-AA6 > DATBFU01. The sequence continues at coordinate 832 of JBOGJK010000316.1, read as the reverse complement.
ACGAGGCGAAGCTTGCCGCGCAGCTGAATCACCCGAACATCGTCCACATCTACGACCTCGGCAAGATCGAGGGAGGGGGCTACTTCATCGCGATGGAGCACGTGGAGGGGCGGGACCTGCGCGCGACCCTCGAGTCCGCGCGGGAGCTTGGCATGTCGTTGCCGGTGCCGCTGGCCGTCTACGTCGCGTCCAAGGTCGCCGCCGCTCTGGACTACGCCCACCGGCGCCGCGACGGCGAAGGGCAGGACCTGCACATCGTGCACCGCGACGTGTCGCCGCAGAACATCCTGATCTCCTACGAGGGGGACATCAAGCTGTGCGACTTCGGGATCGCCAAGGCGGCCTCCAAGGTGTCCCAGACGGAATCGGGCGCGTTGAAGGGAAAGATCCAGTACATGTCGCCCGAGCAGGCCTGGGGCAAGCCGATCGACCGGCGAAGCGATCTCTTCTCGCTCGGCGCGGTCCTCTACGAGCTGCTGACCGAGCAGAAGCTCTTCCGAGGCGACTCCGACCTGACGGTCCTCGAGAAGGTGCGCGCCGCCTCGGTGACGGTCCCCTCGGCGGCCAACCCGGATGTGCCCAAGCCTCTCGACACGATCGTGCTGCGGGCGCTCGCGCGGGAGCCCGAGGAGCGGTACGCCAACGCCTCGGACCTGCTCCGAGACCTCGAGCAGGTCCTCTACTCCTATTCGCCCGCGCCGGGCAGCGCGGACCTCGCGATCTTCCTGCACCGGCTCCAGGCGGAGGAGGTGGCTGCCGCGGAGGTGAAGGCGCGGGAGGCCGCGCGCGCCGTGCCTGAGGCGGAGGTCGAGAAGCCGCGCCGCGCCAAGGC
>JBOGJK010000315.1:0-4599 GCA_050745345.1 Thermoanaerobaculia bacterium | reverse complement strand
TCGCTCTCCCGGGCGATCTCCGGCCAGTCCGCATCCAGCCGCAGACAGTTGGTCCCCTCGGGAAGCCTCTCTGCAAGACGCTTCTGCGTCAGCACGAGCCGTGCCCCCGCGTCCTCCAGCATGAAGCGCAGCCGCTCGCGCGGGTACCCCGGGTCCAGCGGCAGATAAGCCCCGCCCGCCTTCAGGATCCCCAACAGTCCCACTACCATCTCCAGCGACCGCTCCACACACAGCCCCACCAAGACCTCGGGACCCACTCCCCGCTTGCTCAAATACCCCGCCAGACGGTTGGCTCGCTCGTTCAACTGCCCGTACGTCAGCCGCTTGCCTTCAAACTCCACGGCCACCGCCTCCGGCCTCTGCTGCGCCTGCTCCTCGAAAAGCCGGTGCACCGTCTTCTCCCTCGGGTACGGCGCCTCTGTCCGGTTCCACTCCACCAGCACCTGGTGCCGCTCCTCTTCGGTCATCAGCGGCAACCGCGACACGCAACAGTCGGGATCCTCGGCAATGGCCCCCAGCAAGACCTCCAGGTGCGACAGCATCCGCCGCACCGCCGAAGCCTCGAAGAGATCCGTGTTGTATTCGAACGAGGCCCAGATTTCTTCGCCTCTCTCCGCGAAAGAGGCGGTCAGGTCGTACTTGGCGGTCTCCGTCCTGAGCGGCAACGGAGTCACGGAGACACCCGCGAGCCGAGGCCCGGCGCCAGGGGCGTTCTGCAGCACCATCATGACCTGAAAGAGCGGCGAGTGCCTCAGCGTCCGCTCCGGGTTCAACTCCTCGACCAGCTTCTCGAACGGGAGATCCTGGTGGGCGTAGGCCTCCAGCGCCACCTCGCGCACTCTGCCCAGCAACCCCCGAAACGTCGGATCGCCCGACAGATCCGTGCGCAGGACCAGCGTGTTGACAAAGAAGCCGATCAACCCCTCGATGTCGCTGCGATTGCGCCCCGCCACCGGTGTCCCTACCACTATGTCCTCTTGCCCCGTGTGACGCAGCAGCAGCACCTGGAAGACGGCAAGCAGCGTCATGAAAAGCGTCGCCCCTTCCCGCCGGCTCAGCCTTCGGATCGCCTGTGCCACTTCCTGCGGGATCGAGACGGTCTCCGACGCCCCTCGGAAGCTCTGCCTCGATGGACGCAAACGGCTGACGGGCAGCTCCAGAACGCCAGGAGCGCCCTCCAGCTGCCGCTTCCAGTAGGAAAGCTGCCGCTCCAGCACCTCCGCGCTCAGCCACTCCCGCTGCCAGACAGCGAAGTCCGCGTACTGGATCGACAGCGCAGGCAAGGGCGACGGCCGCCCCTCGCGGTAGGCCTCGTACAACACCGCTAGCTCCCGGTCGAAGATCTCGCTGGACCATCCATCGAAGACGATGTGATGAATCGTCACGACCAACACGTGCTCCTGCTCCGCCAGACGCAGAAGCTTCGTCCGCACCAGAGGCCCCCGCGACAGATCGAACGGTCGGCGCGCTTCCTCCTCGGAGATCCGACGGGCCTCCACCTCTCGAGCGCCTTGCGCCAGGCCGCCCAGATCGACCACCGACAGCGCCTGCGCCCCTGGCGGTCCAACGACCTGTACCGGGTCGCCGTCCTCCAACACGAAGACACTGCGCAACACCTCGTGACGGCCCTGGATCGTCTCCAGAGCCCGCCCCAAAGCCTCCACGTCGAGAGGCCCCCGGATGCGGAAGGCCCTACGGATGTTATAAAAGGGCAAGCCCGGGTCGAGCCGGTCCAAAAACCAAAGGCGCTGCTGGGCAAACGAAAGGGGGACACACACGCGCGGATCCGGGCGGCGGGAGACCCTGCCGGGCGATGAAAGAAGCCGCCTCGCGTCCCGGATCCGATTCTCCAGAATTGCCGCGTCAGCCGCGGTGAGTCCGGAGCGGCGCTCGCCCAATCCTTGGGTCCGCCTCTCCGAACGAGAAGGAGACCCGGCGAGCGTGTCCGCCGCAACGTCGTCGCGGGCAACACATTCCACCTCGTTAAGCAACGAGCTCTCGATCGCCGAGGAAAGCGAAGCGAGGGTTGGATTTTCGAACAGCGCTCGGACCGGCAGGTCCAGCCGGAACGCCTGATTCACCCGCGACATGACCCGGGTGGCCTTGAGCGAGTGACCCCCGAGCTCGAAGAAGTCTTCATGGATTCCGATCCGCTCCACGCCGAGGATCGCGGCCCAGATGGCTGCGACGACTTCTTCGACCGTCTTCTGCTTTAGTCGACGCTCCAGAACCGCTCGCTCCCCCGGAGAGAGCGCTGCAATGCGCTGGCGCAAGTCGCTCATCGCCGATTCCCGATCCGAGTTAGAGCCCCCTGGGATGCACGGCGCCGTGCCGCAAGAGACTCCCCGCTCTCAGCATCACCCATGCCGCCGTGTCCCTCCAGCATCGTTCAGAACAGGTGACGCTAGCAGAATCACGGCAAACTGGCGCCCGCCACCAAAGTGGCAGGGCCAGCCTCGGAGGAGCCGGCCGGCGACATCCTTTACCCGAACTGGCCGCAGGGCGCGGGATAGAGTCAATCCCTCCCCGGCAGGCGGTATCCTTGACGGCAGTGAAGAGTATCGCTGTCTCGTGGAGGAACCTCCCTACGAAGAGTCCCTCTAAGAGCTCGAAATCGACAAGAAGCTCTTGGATCGAATTCTGGAAGGGATCACGTTTACCGCAGCGCGGCAACCCGAATACTTTCCGCGCGTGAAGGGGACGGTCAGTCTGCGCCGGATCATCGTCGGCCCGGCCCTCGGCTTGCCGCGAACTCGGATTTGGTTCACGCACGACGAGGAGTGCGTCTATCTGCGCCTGGCGGAGCTCGCCGCCGACGACGAGAAGGAGTAGAGGAGCGTCGGTCCGCCCGAAAACGGGGCCTCCCGGACGCGAGACCCGAGACCGGATTCTCCATGTTTTCTCCGTGTGTTGGTGACAGCCCGTGGCAGTCGGGAGCAGACTGCCACGGGCTAAGTGCCTGAGGAATCAGCTATCAGCTCTCGTCGTCTCCCGTGGACTCCGTGCCGTCCTGCCCTCCGGAGCTAAAGGTCCCGCGTTCGAATCGCGGCGGGCGCACCAACTCCTCGACGACCGAGCACACCCCGGCTCCGCCGCAGACCCGGGATTGTCCGTGTTTTCTCTGTGTTTGCGGAGAGATACCGTCCCCCAAGCTTCTCAGGCTCCTTGCCTGGCGTGTCGGAACACGGAGAAAACGCCGACAGTTGGCCGCCCCCGCTTCCGACCAGCAGCCGACTGATCGAAACACCTACTGGGACTGTCTGGACCTTCTTCTACTCGGAGGTCGCGCTGCAGCTTACGAGGCTCGACCAGACCAAGCCTGCCAGTACTGCGAAGGCGGTTCCGGACTCGGGTAGTGATTGCCGCTCACTATCTCCCTTTTCGACGCCAAACTCATCGACCCGACGGAAAGTGTTTTCTGGCTGGACAGAATCGCGGGAGGGAATTCCTGCGTTCTCCGGGATAGACCGCCCTCCACCGCGCAATCAAGGTGATAGCGTAAATGTGACCGACCCCCCCCTGACGAGACCGACCAGCGAGTCTCTCGCCTCCCGTCCTCGGCTCTCGGCCTAGAAGGAATCGTGATGAGTCGCATGGGTCCGCTGCTCCGCTCCGATGTATTCGTTTCGGTACCTCGCCTACTGCCAAGAGCGGCCAATCCCCATGCTTCTTTTGCCACGTTGACTCGAGCGATCTTTGACTCGAGCGATCTGGCGAGTGGAGAAGGGGATCAAAGGGGAGAAATCTCATGACCGGACTTGGCCTCTTGGGACGAGGTCTGCGATTGGGTTGGTTGGTGGCGCTGGCGTTGCTCTTTGTTCAGAGCTCCTCGCACGAGACCCGTGGGGCAAGCGAGAAGCGGGTCAGGGAACGCCTTTCCGCCGTGCACATTCCCTTCATTGCCAATTCGGGGCAGACCGATCCGGCGGTCGCCTACTACGCGCCGACATTCGCCGGCACGGTCTTCGTCACGCGGGACGGCCGGATCGTGTACTCGCTGCCAGGAGGGAAAGCCTCGGCCTCGGCCGGGCGGTCTCCCGGCAGGACAGGTGGCTGGTCCCTGACAGAGACCGTGGTGGGCGGAAGAGCCCGTCCGAGCGGAGGCGATCGGGCGTCCACTCGTGTCAGTTACTTCCTTGGCAATGACCCGGCGCGCTGGAGGAGCGGACTTGAAACCTTCGAAGGCGTATCCCTTGGAGAAGTCTGGCCAGGAATCGAGCTCGAGCTGCGGGCGCATGGGAAGAACCTCGAGAAGCTCTTTACGGTGCAGCCGGGTGCCGATCCGTCACGGATTCGGATGAGCGTGGCGGGCGCGCGCCTGCTGCGAACGGATCAGGCCGGAGCGCTCATCGCCTCCACGGCCCCTGGAGACGTGACGTTCACTCCCCCGGCGGCGTATCAGCAACGCGATGGCACGCGCCGCGAGATCCAGGTGGCCTATGAGGTGCGCGGCCGGGACTACGGCTTCCGCCTGGGCGGCTACGATTCCACGCTGCCGGTGGTGATCGATCCCCTGCTGCAAGCCACGTACCTCGGCGGGAGCAGCTACGACATCGCCCAGACTCTCGCGATCCATCCGACGTCGGGTGAGGTGTACGT
>JBOGJK010000314.1:0-2469 GCA_050745345.1 Thermoanaerobaculia bacterium | reverse complement strand
CATGCTTTGGCCTGAATCGCGGCGGCTCTCCTCCTTCGACGAGATCGAGTGGGAGTGGTAGTCCGCCAGTTCGACGTCTTCCTGATCAGCCTCGACCCGAGAGTCGGCCGCGAGATCAAGAAGACGCGCCCCTGCCTCGTGGTCTCGCCGGACGAGATGAACCGTCACATCGGTACCGTTCTGGTCGCTCCGATGACGACGAAGACACAGGCTTACCCCACGCGGGCCGCCTGCCGGTTTCGTGGCAAGAGCGGGGAGATTGCCCTGGATCGGATCCGGGCCGTCGACCGCTCACGGCTGGTTCGCCGGCTCGGCCGGATGCGCCCGGCAACGCAGGAAGACGTCCTCGCCGTCCTTGCCGAGATGTTTGCGAAATAGCGGCATCGGTGGCGCGACGCCGGCCTTACGACATTCACACAAGCGAAACGGGGACGGACGGGGGCTGAAACGCCTCCAAGAAAGCTCACAAGCCGCCGGACTCCCGGCTCTTGCGCGCCGCCATCGGCGTCTCGTTCCGAAGGGCGCCTCCTGGAGCGGCACGCGTTCGCAGACGCGGCGGCGCCTGGGTCAGCGAATCGCGCGAATCTTCGCGCCGATCTTGAGCTTCTTCCAGTTCCGATCCGTCGTGAGGACCGGGGCCGTGAGAGAGATGCCCAAGGCAAGGCACGCACGATCGCCGAGGGAGAGACCGAGCCCGCGGGTCGAAGGGCGGAGGCCCCCGGCGGTGTACGCCATCGCGGTATCGAAGGGGCGGACGTCGAGGCCGAGACCCTCGATCGCGGTGCGGATCGCAGGCTGCGGCATTCCGCGCTCCGAGAGCTTCGAGATGACCTCGGAGAGGTTGACTGCGCTGATCGCCGCGCCGGAGAGGCTCTCCTCGACGATTCGGCTGCCGGGCTCGGAGTTCAGGAGGGCGAGCAGGGCCGACGCGTCGAGAACGACTCTAGGCACGCTCCGTCTCTTCGCGGCGCTCTCGGATGAGCTCGTCCGCCAGGCTCTCTCCGGCCGTCACGTATCGGCGGACCAGTTTCTGCGCCCGTCTGACCGCCTGACGGGGCGTCAGGACGCGCACGCCTTCCTCGTCGAGCAGCAAGACGACCTCGTCGCCCACCCCGACTCCCAGCGTTCTTCGATATCGGGCGGGAATGACGATTCTGCCACCGAGCCCTATTCTTGTCTTAATTTTGTTCATATGACATCAACATACGATTATGCCATTGACGTGAACCGTCGGTCAAGCCTCGTGCAGGCAATACGACCGCCGTTAGTAGTCAGCCTTGTCCTTCTCGTCGGCGAGCCTCCGCGTCAGGAATTCCCAGTCGGCCGCGTCTCCGGCACGAGGCGTCTGCTTCGTCCGGATGAGCGTTCGCGCGCTTGCGACGGGGATCGTCACGCCGCCGAGCTCGAACGATCCGGCGTCCGCGGCGGCGTCTTCATAGGTTAGGCCGCAGGCACGGCCGAGCAGGTCCACGACGACTCGTCCGCGACGCGAACCACGGAGTACTCTCGCACGTCGTTATCCGCCATTTCGGCCGCGGCGTTGTCCGCAAGGATTCCGAGGGCCTTCTTGACCTTCGCGACATTCTCTGGCGAATCGTCGATCAAGAGATCGATGTCCTTGGTGGGGCGCAGAAGCCCGTAGGCGTTCATCGCGAGCCGCCGATGAGGAGATAGCGGGCGCCCGACTCGTTCAGGGCGCGGCAGATTTGGACGAGATCTTCCGGCCGTGGCGCGCGTGCGTGCGTGCGATCGCCTCGATCATCCACCGGTCAGCCTCTTCGGAAGTCTTGAATCGGTAGAGCCCTCGGGGCACCAGCTTGGAGGTCCCATGAAGAGCCTCGGCCGTCTCCACGAGCTGGCGGAGATCCTCCCAGTCGAAGTGATCGTCGGACCGCCGGCCGACCACCTTCATTCCGAGAGTCTGAGCACTCCAGGCCGCACTCACCATGCCGGGCAATGATACTGCGAAAGGAACGCCCCGTCAGGGACAGCACGTCTCTTCTCGAGGCGTCCTCAGACCGGCGGGCTGTCGGACGCCTCGAAGGCCTCGACCTCCCGCTGCCACTCGGAGGCGGAGCGGCTCTGCAAGAGGCGCACGCAGCGGTTCCAGCGCAGGATGGCGTCGTCGTTGCCCGCGGGGCGGACCTTCTCGGCGTGCTCGAAGCAGTTCATCGCCTCTTCGAAGAGCACGACGACCGTGTGAGGGCGGGCGCCCGCGGCCGCCGCGGCGAGGAAGGCGAGAAGGGCACCGAGCTTCATCCGCGGCCGTCCGACGGCGGTTCGGGCGACAAACGCAGCCGCCTTCATGGCAAAAGGCTACCCGGCCCGGGGTCCCGCGGCAAGGATCTGGGACAAAACGCAGCGGCGGGTAATAGGATTCAGCGCAGGCGGTTCCCATGCCACTGGCTCCGGGCGCGACCCTGGGCTCCTTCGAGATCCTCGCTCCTCTGGGAGCGGGTGGGATGGGAG
>JBOGJK010000313.1:0-2145 GCA_050745345.1 Thermoanaerobaculia bacterium | reverse complement strand
GCCGAGCGCGGCGGTGATCCGGTAGTGCGCGAGTGTGCGGTCGATCAAGGTGCTCCCTCGCCCCATTCGCGATCGCCTGTCAGGGATGGACGAATACTCATTCTAGCTGCTTGTCCCGACCGCAGCGGTGACGTCCTATATTCCCTGTAAAAGCGGAGAGGCGTTGGTACCCTCTTGACGGTGTTCAAGAGATCGGCCCGTGCGAGGGGCCGGAGGAGACCAACGCCATGCCGGCCGCACCGCACAGGACCGCGCCCCGCCTCCCGCAGCCGGCGCGCTCCCCGTGGTCCCGGTTTCCCCCTGACTGCCGAGACAGTCGCCATCGCCCCGGTGTCCGCGGCAGGGTGAAGGCCTGTCTGGGTCACTGCCCGCAGCGGCCAGGATGCGCATCACGGTCCTCGAAGAACGCGAATCGATCTGGCGTGATTATAGTTTTCTGGGGGTCCTATAATTGGAGGTCCTGTGAATCCCTCGCCGGCTCTGCGCTTCACCTACCAGGATTACCTCCTGCTGCCGGAGGAGCGACGTTATGAAATCCTCGACGGAGACCTGTTCATGACGCCGGCGCCTACGACAAGACACCAGCGAGTCTCGTTAAAGCTCACGATGCTGCTTTCGGAGTTCGTCCGGACAAGGAAGCTGGGGGAGGTTCTCTATGCTCCCTGTGACGTCGTCCTCTCCGAGATGGACGTGCTTCAACCCGACATTCTCTTCGTGAGCCGCGAGCGCAGCTCCATCATTGGCGAGAAGTTCATCTCTGCGGCCCCGGATCTCGTCGTGGAGATCCTCTCGCCGTCGACGGCGGACCGAGACCGCGGCCTGAAGGCGAAGGTCTATGCCCGGTTTGGCGTGCGAGAGCTGTGGATCGTCGATCCGGAGGCGGAGACGGTCACGCTGTTAACCGGAGCGGAAGCCGGGTTTGCCGCGGCTGGAACCTACAGGCCCGGCCAAACGCTGCGGTCGAGAGTCCTGGAGGGACTCGAAATTCCGATCGCCGAGATCTTCTGATCGGCGTCTCGCCCGCGAGGTGCCCGAGGGGAGCGGTGCAATTGCCAGGGTGTGAGCCCCGGCACGGAGGCGTTGCCCGCGCGACACGTCGAAACCGGGTTGGTGTGCAGGACGAGAAGAGGCTGACGAGAGGCTTTCCCTTGCACCGGTTTCGTTCGAGCGGCGGCCATGGAAGTCTTTCCCTTCGCGCCGAACGAGGGCCGCCGCGTGGTCCCGCGGGCAACGCCTCCGGGCCGGGGCGGTTCCTTCGGAGAACGACTTTTTGGGAGAACGAACCTACCGGCGGCCTTGGGCGATACGGGCGGCTTCGGGGAGAGCTCGCAGGCGCAGCATCGCGAGGACGCCGAGGGCCGGGCCGGGCGCCAGGAATGCGAAGGCGTAGCGCCAACCGAGGGCTGACACCAAGGACGGGATCATCTCGATCGAGACGATCGTCAGCAGAAAGCCGATGCAGGTCTGGATGGTCAGCGCCGTGCCCATGTACGAGGGATCGGACAGCTCCGTGACGCAGGCTGAAAACTGCGCCGAGTCGGCGACCACGGAGGCGCCCCAGATGGCGAAGAGAACGAGGAGGAGCACGGGGCTCGACTGGAAGAAAAAGCCCGCGGCCAGGCAGCAGGCGCCGCTCACGGCCATGGCCAGCGAAGTGACCGCCGTGCGCCCGACGCGGTCCGCGGCGAGGCCGGCCAGCACACAGCCGGCCGCGCCGCTGCCGATCACGAGAAAGGATCCGACCTCCGCCAACGCCGGCGGCGCGCCCCTGCCGGCGAAGCTCGCCCGGATCATCACCGGTGCCCACGTCCACATCGCGTAGAGCTCCCACATGTGGCCGAAATAGCCGAGGTTCGCCAGCCGCACGCCGCGGTTCTCGAAGACCTTTCCGATCTGGCCGATGTCGAAACGGGCGGCCGGAGGTGCGTGGGGCCCGTCTCCGACGAGCAAGAGGACGATCAGTCCTCCGGCCGCGGCCAATCCGGAGACGAACAGCACGTTGGTGCGCCAGTGGGCGCTGCCGACCGCGTTGACCAGGTACGGCGAGGCCTTGCCGAGCGTCAGGGCGCCGACGAGAACCCCCAGCGCGAGGCCGCGCCCCCGGCGAAACCACGTCGCCATGATCTTCATGCCGGGAGGGTAGAC
>JBOGJK010000312.1:0-3378 GCA_050745345.1 Thermoanaerobaculia bacterium | reverse complement strand
CCACCAGCTCGAAGACGCGGTCGCCCACGGCACCCTCGGGCCGCACGGCGACTTCGTTGGGGGTCTCACCGGAGAACGGCTCGATCGGGAAGCGCCGCAGCCCGACAAGATGGCCGACGACCTCCGCTAGCTCCATCTCCCCAGCCGAGAATTCTATCCCGAACATCATAAGAAGTCTGCGGATTCTTTCCGAATGAAATTAGGCCCGATTAGCCCTCAGCGGAAGCCCCGAAGGCGCGCCGAGAGCGCCTCCCAGGCCTGGCGGCGGTGCGACCGGCGGTCCTTCTCCTCCGGCGACATCTCCGCGAAGGTTCGCGTTTCCCCCTCCGGCACGAAGAGGCGGTCCCAGCCGAATCCGCCCGAACCCCTCGGAGAGGCGGCGATTGAGCCGCGAGCCTGCCCGCGCGCGGCCGAGAGCGTCTTCCCGTCGTAGGAGGCGACGACACAGACAGCCGTCGCGGAGCGGTCCGGGAAGGCATCGAGCATGCGGGCAATTCCCTCGAGCCCGACGCTTTTCTCCATCCACTTGACGAGCGCTCCCGGGAAGCCTCCCCAGGCAGAGACCGCGAGGCCCGAGTCCTCGACGAGCACCGGGGCGCGGAGCCGGGCGAAGGCCGCGTGCGCCTTCGCTTCGACGATCTCCGCCGGGTCGATGGCCTGCGGCTCCGGCAGCTCGAGGCATCGCTGGACGACGTCGAAGCCCAGGCGTCTGGCCTCCTCGACCTTCTCCGCGCGAGTGGTGACGAGGATCAGAGGCTCCGGCACGCCCCGATTCTGACACGCGGCGAGACACGCGGGCCGGCCCGAACAGGCCGGCCGCGCGGCTAGAATGGGCGCGATGGGCACCGGCGAGACTCGCTGCCCGCGCTGCGGCGCCGAGGTGCCCACCGATGCGCGTTTCTGCCCCTCCTGCGGCTACGCCGCGACGCGGCTCGTGCCGGGGCAGGTCCTGGACGGCAAGTACGAGATCCTGGACAAGCTCGCCGAAGGAGGGATGGGCCAGGTCTATCGCGCGCGGCACGTTCATCTCGACGAGATTCGCATCATCAAGGTCACCAAACCCGATCCGCTGGGAGAGGGGTCCGAACCGCGGCGCTTCCAGGAGGAGGCGCGCATCGCGACCCTCGTGCGGCATCCCAACGTCGCGGCGCTCTACGATTTCTCGCGGCTGCCGGACGGCTCCTTCTACATGGTCTGGGAGTTCATCGACGGCATCACGCTCGAGCAGTGGCTGGAGCGACACGGCGCGACGCCCGCCGGCCGCGCGCTCGAGGTGGCGCGCCAGGTCCTGGCGGGGCTCTCCGAGATCCATGCCCAGGGGATCGTGCACCGGGATCTCGCGCCCGACAACATCATGCTGCGCGAGGGCCCGGGCGGCCGCCTGCTGGCCAAGATCATCGACCTCGGCATCGCCAAGCGCGTGGCCGCCGAGACGCTCCAGATGACCGGCACGGGGCTCTTCGTCGGCAAGCTCAAGTACTGCTCTCCCGAGCAGGCCGGGGCGCTGCCGCGCGGCGAGTCGGTGGATCGCCGCAGCGACCTCTATTCCTTCGGCGTCGTGCTCTACGAGATGCTCTCGGGGCGCCCTCCCTTCGAGGCAGAGACGCCGGAGGGATATCTCGGCAAGCACCTTCACACGAAACCGCCGCCGCTGGACACGACGCGGTTGCCCGCGGCGGTCGGCCCGGCTCTCTCGTCGGTTGTCAAGCGCGCCCTTGAAAAGAACCGCGACCGCCGATTCCGCGACGCCGAGGAGTTCCGGCAGGCCCTCGAGGTCCTCATGCCGGCGGCGGGCACTGCCGGCGAGGGCACGACGGTGGCCCTTGCCGGCTCCTCGCGAGCGCTCTGGCCTACCGGCGCGGTGGCGGCGTTGCTCGTCGTGGGCGCCGGAATCGCGACCTGGGCGCTCGTCCACCGGAGCGGTGCCCATCCGGCCGCGGTGCCGGAGGCCGCCGCGCCCCCGACCGCTGCCGCGGCGGTACCGACACCGGCGCCGGCGCGCGCGAGCGATTCGCCGGGCGGCTCCGCCCCGGCAGGCATCCCGGAGGCTCCCGCCAGGTCCCGGGCCTCCAGCCGCAGCGTCGACGATGCCTCGGAGATCGGCCTCGTACGGACGCCGGCGCCCGTGACCGCCGGTGCCGAGCCCGATCCGACTCCGGAAGAGGCGGAGCCTGAGGCCCACCTGGAGGCAGAGGACCCGCGGCGGTTCCGCGCGTTCGTCGAGATCTGGAGGACTCTCCCGCGCGAGCGAAAGGCCAACCGCGCGATGGATCTCGCCCGGGATGCGAACCGCTTCGTGCGGGAGTGGCCGGATGATCCGCTGGCGGGAGAGCTGCGCCAGAAGCTGCCGGCCTCCTTCAAGGAGCTGGCCGAGCGCAGCCTGGACGAGGGGCGAAACCTCGCCGCGGCGCGCGGCTACCCGGCCTACCGCGCGCTCGACTTCGTCCCGTCCGATCCGGAGCTCGACCGCCGCTTCGCGCCGCCGGCCTCGCCCCGGCCACGCGGGCGCCCGCCGGGCGGCTAGGACCGCCCGGATCTCGAGAAAGACCCAACGCGCCCAAGGCGCTGAATCGATGGACGTTGCCTCGAAGGGCGCGCCGATCGACCGGGCCGGCAAAGGCGTTCTTTAGCGCCGCGCGTTACGTCCTGGCTGTTTCTTGCCGTCCAAAGTTCCGCAACCCCTCGGTGGCGGTGAGAGATAATTCCGGGCCGGTCCAGAGAGATACCGGAGTCGTTGATGGGGCGATGGCAGTCCTTCGTAGAGCGGCACCGGGAAGACTTCATCACGCCACCGGACCGCACCTGCCTCGAGCTCGAAAAGGCGGATCTTCTCCAGCGCAAGAGCAGACTTCTGATTCGCCAGGCGCCCGCCGTCCAGGAACACTCCGCAGGTAACCGTTCGCAGCCGACTGTCTCGAATGTCTTCGCCGGCCCTCTCGGAAGGGCCCCATACACGGAACAAGGAAAGGAGACTCACACAATGACCAGGGTCAGATGCAATCTCACGGCTTCGATTCTCCTTGCGAGCTTCTTGGCGCCGGCCACCATCGTGCAGGCCCAGGTGACGCGCACATTTGTCTCGGCGATCGGCGGCAGCGACAGCAATCCGTGCGACAGCCCTCTGAGGCCATGCCGGCACATCCAAAGCGCAATCACAAAAGTCCAGGCCGGCGGGGAGATCGTGACCATCACCTCCGGCAGCTATCAGCCTTCACCGTCGACAGACCGGTCACGGTCGCGGCCGCCCCGGGTGTCCATGCGGGGGTTACGGTCCCTTCGGACGTCGGGGTGCAGTTTTTCGGAGGGCCGGTTCCCAGCGTCGTGACGCTGCGTGGGCTGACTCTTCATGGGATGGGCGGGGGTTTCGGCATCCGATCC
>JBOGJK010000311.1:0-1775 GCA_050745345.1 Thermoanaerobaculia bacterium | reverse complement strand
GTGGTCGAGTGCGCGCTGCCGGCGGTCCTGACCGCGCAGAAGGGGCTCAACGAGCCTCGCTACGCATCGCTCAAGGGCATCATGGGCGCCAAGAAGAAGCCGATCGCCGAGAAGAAGCTCTCGGCGATGGGAGTCCCGGAGGCCGACCCTGCGGGAGCGAAGACCCGCTGGAGGAAGCTCGAGCTTCCGCCGGCGCGCCAGTCCTGCCACCGGATACCCGCGGAGGACCCCGCCGCCGCGGGTCGCGAGCTCGTGCGCCTCCTGCGTGAAGAAGCGAAGGTAGTCTGAGAAAGGTCGGGATCTAAGCGGGACCTAAGGATCTAAGGGTCAACCGTGCACTCCTGCGCTTTTCCGCCCCGATGTGCAAGAGTGCACGGTTGACCCCGGTTCGCTGCGGTTCACGAGAACCATGAAGTTCCTCGTTTTCATCGAGCAGCGTGAAGGCAAGGTCCGCAAGGCCTCGCTCGAGGCGCTGTCGCTCGCGCGCAAGCTCGCCGGCGCGCCGGTCGCCGCGGTGCTGCCGGGCAGGGGGGTCGCGGCGCTCGCGAAGGAGCTGGGACCCTATGGCGCCGGCGTTGTCTACGTGGCCGACCGCGACGAGCTCGCCCTGTACGGCAACAAGGGATATGTCGGGGCGCTGGACGAGGCGGCGAAGAAGGAGAGCCCCGACGCCGTCCTGATCGCGGCGACCGCCATGGGCAAGGACGTCGCTCCGCGCTTCGCCGCGAGGCGCGACGTCTCGGTGCTGGCCGACGTGATGGACCTGCGCCGGGAAGGGGACCGCCTCGTCGGCTCGCGTCCCGTCTACTCGGGCAAGGCGCGCGCCGAGGTGGACTGCGGCGTCGCGAAGCTCCAGGTCGCGACCACGCGCCCGAACGTCTTCCCGGCCGAGGCGCAGGCGGGGGCGCCCGAGCCGCGCGTCGAGACTCTGGACCTGGGTGACATCCAGCCCCGCGCCCGCGTCGTTCGGATCGAGGCCTCGGAGTCGAAGGATCTCGACGTCGCCGAGGCGGACATCATCGTGTCGGGAGGCCGCGGCATCAAGGGGCCGGAGAACTGGCCGCTGATTCGCGATCTGCAGGAAGCTCTGGGCGCCGCGCTCGGCGCCTCGCGCGCCGTCGTGGACGCGGGGTGGATCGATCACCAGCACCAGGTGGGGCAGACCGGCAAGGTCGTTTCCCCCACCCTCTACGTCGCCTGCGGCATTTCCGGAGCGATCCAGCACCTGGCCGGCATGGGGACCTCGAAGGTCATCGTCGCGATCAACAAGGACCCGGAGGCGCCGATCTTCAAGGTGGCGACCTACGGCATCGTCGGCGACATCTTCCAGATCGTGCCGGAAGTGGCCAAGGCGGTCCGGGCGGCGAAGGCCGAGTGACCTCATCCCCTCTCCCTCCGGGAGAGGGGCAGGGGTGAGGGCGTGACTTTCGCTAGACTCTCCCCGTGCTCAAGCTCCCGACCGAGCGTGTCTTGTTCGGCCTGCCCGGCACGGTCTTCTTCGGCCTCCTGATTCTGCTCTCCATCGCGGCGTTCCTCTTCTCGGCGAGCCGCCGGATCCGGGTGCTGCTCGCCGGCGCGCCGGAGCCGCGCTTCGACCGGATCGGCCTGCGCCTCGGCAGGACCTTGGAGTACGCCTTCGCGCAGAGGCTGATGTTCCGGGACTTCTACGCCGGCCTCTTCCACATCTTCATCTTTGGCGGCTTCGTCGTTCTGCTCGTCCGGACGGTCGAGCTCGTCCTGCAGGGGTTCTTCCCGAGCTTCGTCCTGCTCCCCGG
>JBOGJK010000310.1:0-7898 GCA_050745345.1 Thermoanaerobaculia bacterium | reverse complement strand
CGAGTCCGAGGGCGTCCCTCCCGCCAGTTGCGGCGACACGTATTCGTTCCCTCTCGTCGCCCGGAACGGCGCGGAACCGTATAGCTGGAGTTCTGCCTCGGGAAGCCTGCCCGCGGGAGTCACGCTCTCCTCGACCGGCATGCTCACCGGATCGCCAACCGAAGAGGGATTCTTTTCGTTTCGGGTCCGGGTCGAGGACGCGGCGTTCCACGCCGCCGAGCGCGACTACACGCTCCGCATCGGAGATGCCGGGAGCGGCGTCGAGATCCTGACGGCGCCGACGGCGGAATGCGCGACTGCGCTCTCGATCGCGGGCAGCTTCGCTACCTATCACTGGCTTCCGGGCGACGAGACCACGCCGTCGATCGGGGTCTCGCCATCGAATCCGACGACCTACGGAGTCATCGTCACCGACGGCGCGGGGTGCACGCTACGTGGAAGCAAGGTTGTGAGCAACGCCCTCGTCGCGGTCTCCGCCGGGACAGGCGGCGCGATCTGCTCCGGCGACACGCTTCGATTGTTCGCCTCCGGCCCGCCCGGCGCAATCTACAGCTGGACGGGTCCGGGCGGTTTTCGCTCGACGGCCCAAAATCCCAGTATTCCGGCCGCCACTCCCGCCCAATCCGGCACCTACACCGTCACGGCAACGTTCGGATCCTGCGACTCCGAACCTGCGACCACCGTCGCGGTTGTCGGAACATCGCCCGTGCCCACGCCCGTCATTTCCGCCGCGGCGACAGTGTGTCCCGGGTCCGCCGAGAACGTTGCGACCGCCTCGGACGCCGGTGCGGGAGCTACTTATGTCTGGTCCATCTCGAACGGCACGATCACGAGCACCGACGGACGATCCGTCAACTTCACCGCCGGTGACTCTGGGGCCGTCAGGCTGAGCGTCGTCGTCACGACCGCGGCCGGCTGTTCGGGCAGCGGATCGGCGGAGATTGCGATCGAGCCCTGTCCCACGAGTCTCTACACGATCACGCCCTGCCGGCTGCTGGACACGCGGGTGTTCCAGGCCGCCTTCACAGCCGGGGAAACCCGAACCTTCGGCGCTGCGGGCCTCTGCGACATTCCGTTGGGCGTGAAGGCAATCGCCATGAACGTGACCGTCACAGGACCTTCCGCGCCGGGGGATCTCAGGGTTTTTCCGGGGTTCGGCGATCCCCCGCTCGCGTCCGTCGTCCACTACCGGACGGGCCAGACGCGCGCCAGTAGCGTCGTTCTTCGCACCACGCCTCCCTACGGTTGGTTTTCGATCCTTTGCGATCAGGCGAGCGGCACAGTGGACGTCATCCTGGACATCAGCGGCTACTTTCAGTGACGCCGACGCCAGCGCCTTTCAGAAAAACTTCTCCAGCCGGAACCGGCCTTTCGACTCGAGCAGCGGCTTCCAGAGGTCGCCCAGCCTCTTGAGACGCGCCGGGACGTTGTCGATGCGGAAATCCTCAATCTCGATCGCCCGCTCGACCTCCTTCCACGTCACCGGGGTCGAGACGGTGGCGCGGGGCGTCGGGCGCACGGAGTAGATCGAGGCCAGCGTCTGGCCCCAGGCGTTCTGGTTGTAGTCGACGAGGACCGTTCCCTTCGGGCGCCGGGCGACCCGGTACTCCGTCGTCAGGAGCTTCGGGTGGCGGGCCTGGCAGAGGACGGCCAGCGACTTCGCGAACTCCCAGACCTGCTTCTGCGTGGGACCGCGCACGATGGGGACGTAGACGTGGATTCCGCGCGAGCCCGTCGTCTTGGCGTAGGCTGGCATGCGGAGCTCCGCTAAGGCCTCACGGAGTGCCAGCGCAGCCTCGCGCACGCTCTCGAAGCCGGCGCCTCCCACCGGATCGAGGTCGAAGTGCACGTAGTCAGGCCGGTCGAGGTCGTCGCAGCGCGCGTACCACTGGTTCAGGTCGATGCAGCCGAGGTTGACGACCCAGAGAAGCGAGGGGAGGTCCTGGACCATCGGAAAGCGGATGACTTTGCCCGAGGAGTGCCGGACGGCGCAGATCTCGATCCAGTCCGGGCGCGGCGAAGGCGTCTGCTTCATGAAGAAAAACGGGCCCTTCCACCCGTGGGGGTAGCGCTTCATCACCATCGCCCGATCCTTCAGATGCGGCAGCAGATACGGCGAGACCTCGGCGTAGTAGCGCAACAGGTCTCCCTTGGTGATCCCGAGCTCGGGCCAGAAGAGCTTGCGCAGATTGGTCAGCCGGACCACGCGGCCGGCGGCCTCGACCTCGACGCGGTCCGCCCCGGAAGGGATCGCCATGGGCCGGCAAGCATAAAGGGGGGCTTGACAGGAGCCTGCGGCCGCGATATTAGTTAACCGAATGGTTAATAATATCCCCGCCCTGGACTCGACCTTCGGCGCCCTGGCGGATCCCACCCGCCGGGCCATCCTGGCGCGGCTCTCCGAGTCGCCGGAGGCCTCGGTCTCGCAGCTCGCGGAGCCTTTTGCGATGTCTCTGCCGGCGATCTCGAAGCACCTGAAGGTCCTCGAAGGAGCCGGCCTGATCGGACGCCGCCGGCAGGGGCGCGTCCATCACCTGCGCCTGCTTCCGGCGCCGCTGGACGCCGCCACCGAGTGGATCGCGCGCTACCGGAAGTTCTGGGAAGAGAAGCTCGACGCCCTCGACCGGTACCTGAAAGAGCCGCGCAAAGAGGAGGACAGGCCATGGCCACCGCACCCGCGCAGACCCCGACGACGCTCCGGATCACGCGCACGTACGCCGCGCCCCGCGAGAAGGTCTTCCGGGCCTGGACCGAACCGCAAACGCTAGGCAAGTGGTTCGCCCCGAGCGACGAGTACCGGACGGCCGTCACCGAGCTCGACGTCCGGCCCGGCGGCCGCTACAACATCGAGATGCGCCACGAGGGGAAGGTCTACAGCGTGCGCGGCATCTTTCGGGTGGTCAGGCCGCCCGAAAAGCTCGTCTTCACCTGGCAGTGGGAAAACGAGCCGGACCGCGGCGACGCGGGCGACACACTCGTTACGGTCGATCTCTTCGACCGCGCCGGCCGGACCGAGCTGGTGCTGACGCACGAGCGGTTCCCGAGCGAGACCCTGCGCGACGAGCACGAGAAGGGGTGGACGGGCTGCCTCGGGCGGCTCGAGAGGCTGCTCGGGACCGGGGGGACGCGATGACCGATATCCTGCACCGCATCTCGGCAGACGCCCCTTCGGACGGCATCCTCAAGGCGATCACGACGGCCGAGGGCTTCCGCAAGTGGTGGACGGACGATTGCGCCGCCGTCCCCGAAGTCGGCTCGGTGAACATCTTCCGTTTCGACGGCGGCGCGATCGAGTTCCATTTCCGGGTGGACGAGCTGACGCCCAACCGTGTCGCCTGGACCTGCCTCGCCGCGCCGAAGGTCCCCGAGGAATGGGTGGGCACGCGCGCGACGTTCGACCTCGAGCCGTCGAAAGCGGGAGGCACTCTCGTCCGCTTCGGGCATCTCGGCTGGCGCTCGACCGACGGAGAATTCCCGGCGTGTAATACGGTCTGGGGGGACCTGATGCACCGTTTGAAGGAGTACGCGGAGGGGCGCCCGCGCGGCCCCTACTTTTCCTGAGAGTCGCTTCGAAAAGGAGGAATCGATGAGAACCGTGGCGAAACTGCTTCCGGCGGCGATGCTGCTTCTGATCGGATCCGTTTCGGTGTCTCCGGCGGGAGGCGGAGGCGGTAATCCCGGGTGGGACAGCATGAAGTCCCTGGTCGGCGTTTGGGAAGGCACCTACCGCGACCCGGACGGCACCGGGCCGGCCTCGGTCTCCTACAAGCTCGTCTCCAACGGCACGAGCCTCATGGAGACGATGAAAACGGGGCACGAGACGGACATGGTCACGATGTACGCGCCCGACGGCGACCGCATCGTCGCGACGCACTACTGCGCGGTCGGCAACCAGCCGCGGATGCGCGCCTCGGTCCCCGCGGGCGACGTCCGGAAGCTCGATTTCCAGTTCCTGGACGCGACGAACCTTTCGAGCCCCGACGCGATGCACATGCGGCAGCTCGTCGTGACGTTCGGGGATCCCGACCACTTCCAGCAGGAGTGGACCTCGAGCGCCGGTGGCAAAGAGCACACGGGCGTCTTCCAATACACGCGCAAGAAGTAACGACGAAAGCTCAGCGGGCCGGGTCGGGCCGGCCCGCGACAAGCTTCGCGACTTGCCGGCGGATCCCCCGGAGCATCGCCCTTCGGGTCAGCCCCGAGAAGGGCTCGATCAGGGCCCAGTACGCCCTGAACTTGCGCCGCGCGGCGGCGCCGAAGCAGGCCACGCGCGTCTCCGTCGAGAGCTCGGTGCGGTCTGCCCCGCGCGGGAGGACCTCGACGTTCCAGGCGGCCTTGGCCGACCCCTCTTCCGCGAACGCCAGGAACTGCTCCCGGGTCAGGCGCCGGAGCCCGCCGTCCGGCCGCCAGAATCGCCCCGCGATGCCGAGGACGAGCTCCCGTCCCTCCACCCGCTCGAGCACCACGAAGCCGAACCGTTCGAGCCTCTCGGCAAAGGTGCCGGAACCGGGGCCACTCGCCCGGCGGAGCCCGTAGCCGCGGACCGCCATCAGGAGCCGCGCGACGCGGGAGGCGGCGAAGTCGTGGCGCAGTAGCGCCTCCCAGACCCGTGCGGCGGGGGCCTCGATCTCGAGGGCGTGGCGCTTGACGGCATCGAAGCGCGGCAGCACTGCTTCGAGCGCCGAGCCCGCTACGAGGCCTCCAGAGCCCGGCCGGGAAGGCGCGCCGTCTCGACCGGGCACCCCTCGTGCTCGCGCAGATAGGCCTGCGCCTTCATCATCCGCTGCGTGCGCCAGAGCACGCGCGTCAGGTAGGGGATCTGCACCGGCCGGACCTGGCGCATCCAGTCGAGCCAGCGCTTCTGGCCGCGCGTGTTCAAGATCGAGCGGCGCCAGGTCTCGGCGTACAGCTCGAAGAAGCGCTCCGCCCCCAGGCGCGGCTCCCAGAGCACGTGGTGCATGTCGAACTTGAACCAGGGCTGCCCGGAGAGCACGGGCGCGAGCTTCTGGTAGAGCTCCGTGCCGGGCAGGGGTGTCAGGATCGTGTAGCCGGCGCGCTCGAAGCCGTGCTGCGCGACGAAGTCCCAGAGCTCCCGGAACTCCGCCTCGGACCAGTCGGGGTCCACCACGAAGTTGCCGGTCACGCCGTAGCCCATCGAGCGTGAGATGCGCGCGGCCTCGACACTGGCTGCGACCCCGACGTCCTTGGCCATGTGCGCCAGCCCGACGTCGGACGCCGCCTCGAGGCCGAAGAAGATGTCGAAGTCCTTCGCCAGCGACCGCCAGGCCTCGAGCAGCTCCGGGTGCCGGCAGACGATGTCGGTGCGCGTCTGGACGAGCAGCCACCGCTTGCGCACGCCTCGTCTCTTCAGGGTGGCGGCGAGCTCGAGTCCCCTCGCCGGATGGTTCCAGAAGAGGTCGTCGGCCACGAAGACGGCGTCGCCGACGGAGGCGAAGTCCTCGACGACGGCGGAAACCGACCGCTCGCGGAAGGAGCGCCCGTAGAGCTGCCAGACCGAGCAGAAGTTGCAGCGGAACGGGCAGCCCCGGGCCGTCTCGACCAGCCACACCGGCTTGAAGAGCAGGCAGTGGTAGCGGCTTCGGTAGCGCTCGGCCAGGTCTCGCGCCGGGAGGGGCACGCGGTCCAGAGAGGTGCGCTCGGAGAGCGACTCCGTCGAGATCCAGCCGTCCCGTGTCCGCAGGCGCAGCGCCGGGACCGACTCTGCCGGGCGGCCGGTCTCGAGCGCGTCCACCAGGGCGGGGACCACCTCTTCCCCGTCGTCAACGCAGATCGCGTCCACTTCGTCCCGCTCCAGGGGAGCGGAGCAGGATGCCGCCGCGTGGCCCCCGACCAGGATGAAGGCCTCCGGGGCCAGGCGGCGGACCTGCCGGGCGGTCGCCAGAACCTGGTCGTACTCGAGCGCGTGCATGCCGGAGATGCCGACCACCCGCGGGCGCGCGCGGCGGATGGCGCGGGAGAGCCCCGGCCCGAATCGCAGGTCCGCGAGCGCGGGCCGGTGACCCCGCTGGCGCAGCTCCGCGCCGATGTATTCGAGGCCGAGCGGCTCCACCCGGAAGAAGGGACCCAGGCCGAAACGCTCGTTGCCTGGATGCGGCCGGACGAGAAGGACGTTCATCTGGCCGTGAATTGTATAGTCCGCGCACGATGCCCGAAAGGCACACCCTGCGCGCGCGCACGAAATGGGTGAGCCACGGCCTCTCGAATCGCATCGTCTACGGCGGCCTCCACTACGGCGCCCGCTGGCTGCCTGCGGCGGTCTTGAACGGCATCAACCTGGTGGGCAACTCCCTGGCCATGGCGCTCCTGTCCGAGACGAAGGCCGGGATGAGGGACAACTTCCGCCGAGCCCTGGGCGTTTCGGAAGCGGAGGCGGCGCGGCTCGTCCGCGAGGTCTTCTTCGAGTACAGCCGGCACACGATCGACACCTGGCGGCTGCGCGGCGAGGCGTTCACTCCGAGGATCGACACCTTCGAAGAGGATGCCCGTGTGCTTGCCCGGGCCCGCCGGGGCGGCCGGGGCTTCCTGCTGGTGACCGGGCACGTCGGCAACTGGGAGATGGGAGCGGTGACGCTGCGGCGCCACAGTCTCACGCCCGCGGTCGTCGGCCAGCCCGAGCTGTCGCGGCGCGTGCAGGAGATGCGCCAGCATCTGCGCGACCGCCTCGGGGTGGAGTCGATCGACATCGGAACCTCGATGGCGACGGCCTTCAAGGTGCGCGCCTCCGTCGATCGCGGCCGCGCCGTCGCTCTGCTGGTCGACCGGGCCTATCCGGAGGACCGCGTCGTGGTCCCCTTCTTCGGGCGGCCGACATCTTTCCTGCGCTCGCCAGCGCTCCTCGCCCGGTTCTGTCACTGCCCCATCCTGCCCGGCTTCTTCCTGCGCCGCCCGGACGGGGCGTACTACAACGTCTGGGGCGAGCTGCTCGATGCCGACCCGGCGACGTCACCCGAGGAGGACGCCCGGCGCGTCCTCGGCCGCGTCGCCGCGGACCTCGAGGCCGTCATCCGCACCCACCCCACGCAGTGGTTCAACTTCTACCGATTCTGGGGAGAAGAGGAGGGCGGTGCCGGCGGGAAGAGGGCCGTGACGACGATTAGGGCACGGTGAGTGCCATCTTTCCCTCCGGCCAGACCCGTTCGAAATCGGAAGGGTTGAGAGTCAGGAGCCGGTCGGCGCCCGACTTCTCCGCGGCGCGGCCGATCAGGGCATCGTACACGGCGCCGCCCGAGACGCCGAGCGCCGCAATTCGATCCAGGACCCGTTCGCAGTCCGCGACCGAGAGCGTCACGACGTGGGCAATGCCACCGGTATTTCTCTGGATCAGTTCCCGGGCCACAGCCGGCGAAATGTGGGGCCGCACCGGAAGCGTCGTCAGAACGGCGAAGGTCTCCGCCAGGTTGTGCCCGGCAAGCAGGAATTCAAAGTCGCGTCGCCGCGCGCGCCGGAGCCATGGGAGCGCCCGCGCGTGCATGGGTGAGGCTCGACGACCGCGGCCACGGGGACCGACGTGTCGAAAAGAACCGTCACTTCCCGGCTCGCGCCTTTCCGAAACTCGGGGACATCCTCCGGAGGCGCGATTCCCTCTGCTTCCGGACCGCGCCCGAGAGGTCTCCTGCCGCCGACCCGCAGAAGAGCGTCACGCCATCCTTCACGCGGACCGCCGATCCGTCCCGCAGCAGTTTCAGCCGGATTTCATCCTCCCCTTCCTCGATCTGGAGCTGTGCGCCGGCCTCGAGCCCCATCCCCTCCCGGACCTCCTTGGGGATGACGATCCTGCCGAACCGATCGAGGGTGGCGTTTCACGGATGCCATTATGGAACAGCAGATGGCAAACGTTGGCGCCAAACACCGGAATCTCGACCCCGGGCCGGATCCCT
>JBOGJK010000309.1:0-2286 GCA_050745345.1 Thermoanaerobaculia bacterium | reverse complement strand
GTCCAGTTCTGGACGAGCGTGATGGGGACGGTTGTTTCTTCTCCGATCGGCGTGTTGAACAGGAAGCGCTGGCCATCGGCGGAGACAGTCACTGCCGACTGCGCTCCCAGGGGCGCCACGGCCTTCGCCAGCCCGAAGTCCAGGAGCTTCACCCCCGACTTCGTCAGCATCACGTTGCCCGGCTTCGGATCCCGGTGCACGATCCCCTGCCGGTGCGCCTTTTCCAGCGCGTCCGCGATCTCGATCCCGTACCGCAGCGTCTGCTCCAGGGGCAGCGGCCCCTTCGCCCGGCGGTCCGACAGCGTCTCGCCCTCGAGGTACTCCTTCACCAGGTACTCGGTCCCGCCTTCCCGCCCCACGTCGTACAGCGCGCAGAAGTGTGAGCGTGAGAGAGCTGCGAGATCGTCTTCGTCTCCCGCTCGAACCGCTGACGCATCTCCTCCGACGACGACAGGTGCGCCGGACGCACCTTCACCGCGACATCCCGCTCCAGCCGCGTGTCCCGGGCCCGGTACACCTCGCCCATACCGCCCGCGCCCACCGCAGCCAGCACCTCGTACGGTCCCAGTCGCGACCCGGCAGAAAGCGTCATCTCACTCCCCCGTCAGATCCCACACACAAATCCGAATTCCGAAATCGAAAATGGTCCCGGCAAGGGCCCACAGACGTTCAATGGTTTGATTCTATCCAACCGGCATCGCACCGGCCCGCGCCGCGGCCTGGCGATTGCGCTTCGTGCCGGCGCAGAAGGTCAAGCTGGCGAGGCGGCGGACGTCCGGCCCACCGAGGCGCCCGCAAAGCCGACGAAAACGACGGCGACGCAGACAGTTGGCGCCAGAAAGAAATCCACGGCGCTCACTTCACGACGCTCAAGGGCACCTACGAGGAGCTCGCCACCGCCTTCCGCGCCCTGGTGGACGGCTACGTCGCGACGAAGTACCCGAAGCGCGCCGCGAGGCCCGTCAGGGCTTGGTCCCCTTCCGCGTCTCCTCGAGGAGCCGCCGCAGCAGCGGAAGCGCCCTCTGGTCCTTGGGCCGGTTCGCGGCTTCTTTCGAGCGGATCACATCCGCGAGCGCGGCGACCCGGATACTGAGGCCGCCGATCTTCATCGGCGCGGCGCCCGCGTCGAGGTCCTCGTAGCCTGTCGTTCCCGACGGCGTGAAGGAGATGTCCAGCTCGCCAAAGCGCGTCACCAGGTTGAGGATACTGGTCCTGGCGAGAAACGCGGCATCACAGGCAAAGCGAACTCCCTCCGGCACATCCGGGGTACGAATCCGGGCATCCATCTCCCGCAGCGCCGCCGCGAGACGCTCCCGGTTGTTCTCGTCGGCTTTCGGACAGATGTCGGCATCGAAGGTCGCCAGGGGAGATCCGTGAAGAACGGCGGCAAGCCCGCCAATGACGACGTATCGGACCCCGTGACTCTCCAGGCAGGCGAAGATCTCATCCGCCTGGAGCAGAACCACGCCTCAGTCTCGCAGCAGAGGGCCCTGGGGTCTCGCCGTCAGACAGAAGCGAACGAAGCTCGCATTTGCTTCGAGCCGCTCCTCCGGCGTCCACCGCAGCCGCGCACGAATCAGGCTCAGGTCGTCCGCTTCGGGATCGGCCTGACCGCGGAGCGCGCGCTCTACGGCCGCCGCATCGATTCCTTCGCGCTGGCGCTCGCGGTCGTTCGTGTCGGTCACCACCGCATCGTCCTCGCCTCGATTCTACTCCCCGGTCGGCCAGACGACTCGGCCGCCGCAGCGGCAGACCCCTCCCATCCTGCCGCCGAGGGGCACGAGGGTCTCGTGGGGGCCGAGCCTCGTTCCCGCGGACAGCGTCACTCGGGGCCTCCGACGCCAGCCGGCGTCAGCCGGCCGACGCGGACTCCCAACGGGACCCGTAGCAGCTGCGGAAGAGCTCCCGGCTCTGGATGGGGCGCAGCCCCTGGCTCTCTTGCGTGCCGCCCCGAATGACCAGGACCTCCCGGATGCGGCTCGTGAGGACGCGGTTGCCGAACTCGAGATGCAGCCTGCAGGCGGCCACGATGTCGTTCTTGATTGCGCTGCCGCCCCACGTGCACCCCGCGATCGACGTGGTGACGGGAGAGAGCTTCTGCCGATCGAACCATCCGCCGCGAACCGAGGACCTCGACGAGCTGCTCGCGCCGGAAATCGTCGAGCCGCGACTCGTGTCGATCGAGACGGACATCAGCTTGCCGTCGAACGCGGTGTAGAGGATCTCGCGGCCACCGCGCGACCACCTGTCGCGCAGGATCGCGGAGACGAGCGACGCCTGCGAGGC
>JBOGJK010000308.1:0-3988 GCA_050745345.1 Thermoanaerobaculia bacterium | reverse complement strand
CCTGCCGACCTTGCGGAAGGCCTCGACGGAGCGTTCGAGATCGCGACGCTCGTGCGCCGCCGAGACCTGGCAGCGTAGCCTCGCCTGCCCCTGCGGGACCACGGGGTAGCCGAAGCCCGAGACGTAGACGCCCTCCTCGAAGAGGGCCTTGCCCATGGCGAGCGCCTTCGCCGTATCCCCGACGATGACCGGCACGATCGGGTGGGTGCCGTGCGGGATGCGGAAGCCCGCCTGCGAGATCGCCTCGCGGAAGAAAGACGTGTTCTCCCGCAGTTTGGCGACCTGGGCCGGATCCTCGCGCAGCATGCGGAACGCCTCGAGGGACCCGGCCGCGACGGCCGGCGGCAGAGAGTTGGAGAAGAGGTACGTCCGGCTCCTCTGGCGGAGAGCCTCGATCAGAGACTTCGGGCCGGTGACGAACCCGCCGGCCGCCGACCCCATCGCCTTGCCGAGCGTGCCGGTGGTCACCGGGATCCGGTCGAAGACGCCCTGCTCCTCGGCCGTGCCCCGCCCGGTCGCCCCCAGGACCCCGGTCGCGTGCGAATCGTCCACGGCGAGAAGCGTTCCGTGCTTCTCGCAGATCCGAACGAGCTCCGGCAGGTTCGCCTCTTCCCCTTCCATCGAGAAGACCCCGTCGGTGATCATGACTCGGAAGCGGGATGTCCCATCCTCCGCGAGCATCCTCTCGAGAGCCTTCGTGTCGCCGTGCGGCACGCGGAAGCGCTTGGCCTTGCAGAGCCGCACGCCGTCGATGATCGAGGCGTGGTTGAGCTCGTCCGAGTAGAGCCCGTCCGGCTCGTCCAGCACCGCGGCGAAGAGGCCCTCGTTGGCGTTCCAGCACGACATGTAGAGGATGGTGTCCTGCGTGCCGAAGAAGGAGGAGATCTCCGCCTCGAGCTCCTTGTGGAGGGCCTGTGTCCCGCAGATGAAGCGCACCGAGGCGAGTCCGGCGCCCCAGCGGTCGATCGCCTTCTTCTGCGCCTCGCGGATCCTCGGGTGGTTGGCAAACCCGAGGTAGTTGTTGGAGGTCAGCATGACGACCTCGCGCCCGCCGACCCGGACGCGGGCGTCCTGCGGGGACTCCAGGACGAGCTCTTCCTTGTAGGTGCCCGCCTGGCGCAGTTTCGCCATCTCGGAGGCGAGATGCTCGGTGAGCGGATTCATTCGAATTCCTCCTGGGGGCACGGTCCACGGCGGCAGGTCACATCCTTTGTGCTCGTGGACGATGACCGTCTTGCCGGTCGCGGGATTGTGCCACTTCTCGTGGCCCCACTTGACGCGTTCGCCGGGAGCCATGCCGGGTAGGGGTCGAGTGGATCTGGCGAGCGGTAACGTGGAACCGCTTCGGCATTCAAATGGTCAGTTCGACCACCGTGGCGTCATCCGGAACCGGGTCATCGGGTGAGAGAGAAAGGGCGATGGCCTCGCGGATCTTCTTCAGCGCCTCTTCCTGCGAGTCGCCGGCGGTTGCGCCGGCCGGCAACTCCGGGCAGACTGCGGACCACCCGCCCGCCTCGGGATCGAATTCCAGAACGACTCGGAGCTTCAACGGCGGGATCTTGACGCGGCCCGTCGGCTTCGTCGCCCGGAGGCATTCGCCTCGGGTCACTCTTCCGAGACGATCTTCCCCGCCACGCGCCCGCCCGGAAACGCCCCGTCGAGAGCGTCGAGCGCGCGATCGAAGTCGGCGGCCTTCTGCGCGATGATCTCGGCGCAGATCGTCGGCCGATTGATGATCTCGGAGGTCCCCGACCCGCCGCGGACGATGATCGCCTGCGCGGCCTGCCCCACGGTGAAGAGGATGTCTTCGACCTCCTCGAGCGCTCGCACGGCGACCCGGTGCGCTTTCTCCAGCTCGTCCCTCTCGAGGCAGACACCGGCCAGGCCCAGGATCCGATAGCCGTTGGGCTCGAACTCCGTGCGGTCCCAGTTCCTCCAGACCCGGTCCCGCGGCACGAGCTTGAAGCGGTAGGCGATGTTAGAGAGGCGCGACTCCTCGAGCGCGAACTCGGCGATGCGCCGGTCCGTCATCGGGTGGTTGGGGGCGGGATGGGGCTTGTTGGTCGGCATGGTGTAACGAGTCTCAAGTCGACAGTCTACAGTCAACAGGGCCCTCCCGCCTCTGCTGTCGACGGTCGACGGTCGACTTTCCCCTCTTATCCGGTTCTTCCGTTCGGATAGAACACTACCTTCATCGCCCGCCGGTTCTCGAGCAGCTCCATCGCCTCGTGGAAGCCCTCGAGACCCTCGAATTCGTCGGTGACCAGGTCCTCGACCTGCAGGCCCGCGCGCAGCAGGTCGAGCATCTTGATCCACGTCTCGAAGACGCGGCGGCCGATCACGGCGTGCAGGGTGAGCCCCTTGAAGATGAAGTCGTTGGTGTAGTCGTGGATGGAGACGGCTTTGCCGCGCGGCAGCCCCAGAAGCGAGATCGTCGCGCCGCGGCGCGCGGCGGAAAGCCCCAGATTGATGGAGGCCTCGGCGCCCGAGAGCTCGAGGACGACGTCGGCCCCACCACCCAGGGCGTCGCGCAGGCCCGCGGCGGCGTCCTTGGTGCGCGAGAGGTTCAAGACAATGCAGTTCTTCAGGTTCCGCGAGTCGGCCCAGCGGCGCGCGTGCGCGGCGGCCTGGGCGTTGACCTCCGTGATCGCGATGCGCGCCGCGCCCGAGATCCGGGCGATCTCGGCGCACATCGCTCCGATCGGGCCGTATCCGAGCACCGCGACGGACTTGCCCGAGAGGTCCGCGACCTGCGTCGTGTGGACGGCGTTGCCGAGGGCGTCGAGAAACGCCCCCACGCGCACCGGCACGACGTCGCGCTCGAGCGGCACGACGTTGAATGCGGGCACGACGACGTACTGGGCAAAGCAGCCGTCGCCGTGAACACCGAGAATGCGGGTGTTCTCGCAGACGTGGCGCTGGCCGGTGCGGCAAGGGCGGCAGTGGCCGCAAGTCACGTGCATCTCCGCCGAGACGTACTGCCCGACCTCGAGGTGCGGCCGCTTGCCCCCGGGCCCGAAGGAGACGATCTCGCCGCAGAACTCGTGGCCGTAGATGCGCGGGACCCGGACCATGCCGGCCATCGAGGCGTCCCACTGGTAGATGTGCTTGTCCGAGCCGCAGACCGCGGTCGCAAGGACGCGGATCAGAACCTCTGCCTGGCCGGGGGTGGGCACCGGGACCTCGCGAATCTCCGTGGCCGCAGGACCGGGGGCAGCTTTCATCTTGACGACGGCGGTCATTTTGGCCGGGAACCGTGAACCGGGAACCGTGAACCGATTCGATGGCGCCGGAGTTCCGGGTCTCCGCTTAGGCTTCCCGGTTTTCGGTTTACGGTTTACGTTCTTCAATCTCCCGCCTCGTCGTCGCGAACATAGCCGGGACGGGCGGCGGCGCCGGCCGCCGCCTCGACCGCCACCGGCCGAACGTGCTTCCGGACGAGCCCGCGCGTGCCAGCGACCCGAAGCTTCGTGAACAGGAAATGGAACTTCTTCTCCAGCGAGTCACGGATCGCTTCCCGAGTCCCTTCCGGGAGGTTCCAGACGCGCTCCTTGTAGGGGCCGATCGCCTTCTTGCGCGTCTTGTAGAGGAACTGGTTGGGCGTCTCGCCCTTCTTGCGTTCCTCCCCGGCGTTGGCGTCGAGCCACCGCTCAATCTCGCGCTTCAACGGGTAGGGGAAGGCGGGATGGTCGTAGACGGTGTTCTGGAAGTCGGTGGCCAGATGGATCTCGGCGCAGTCGTGGTCCGGGAAGTGGCCGAAGTACTCGGGAGGCAGCGTCGAGGCGCCGTGCTGGACTGCTCCCGCCAGGCCATACTCCTCGCGAGCGACCTTCGAGATCGCCTGGATGACGCCGAAGTCGATCGCGACGCGCTGAACCGTGCCGTCGGGGTCCACGACACCGCCGTGCGAGGAGCCGGTCTGGATCGAGACCTTGGCAATTCCCTTGCCCGGGCCGAGCGCCTTGCGGTAGACGTCCATGTAGGCGCG
>JBOGJK010000307.1:0-3969 GCA_050745345.1 Thermoanaerobaculia bacterium | reverse complement strand
GGGCTGGACCGTCGTGGTCCGGGTCGGCGTGGCGCTCGGCGGGACGGGAGTCGCCGTGTAGGTCCGTGTCGCGGTGCGCGTCGCCGTCGAAGGCGGCGGAGTCGCTGTCCGCGTCGGCGTCGCGCTCGGCGGCGCCGGCGTCGTGGTCCGGGTCGGCGTCAGAGTCCGCGTGGACGTTGCCGTCGCAGTGGGGGGGACCGGCGTCGATGTCCGAGTCGGCGTCGAGGTTCCCGTGGGCGTCCGAGTCGCGGTCGGCGGGACCGGGGTCAAGGTTCTGGTCGGAGTCCGCGTGGCGGTCGGCGGGACGGCCGTGGCGGTCCGAGTTGCCGTGGAAGTCGGTGTGCGAGTGGCGGTCGGCGGGACCGGCGTGGCGGTGCGGGTCGCCGTCGGAGTCGAAGTCCGAGTCGCCGTCGGCGTCGGTCCGCTGATTGTGACGCTGGCGTTGCCACCCGTGCCCGGAATCGTGGTCGGTCCCACCGCCGGAGGGCCGGGCTGGAAGGCGCTGACGAGGCTCGACGGGCTCGCCGTCAGAGAGGCGCTCCCCGAAGCGACCGCCGTGAAGGAGAGCACCGCCACGGTCACGTTGCCCGTCGGCGCGCTCGAGGAGGTCTGCGATGCGACGAGGGTGACGCTCCCGTTCGCGTTGGCCGTGGCGGGAGTGGTGTAGGTCGGGACACCGGTGTATCCCGTCGACGTTCCCCCCGCGGCCGAGTCGAAGCGCAGCCGCGTCTTGTCGAAGGAAACCGCGACCTGATAGCCGCCCAGGACCGCCGGCGTGCTCGATCCGTCGGGCGCAATGCCCGTCACGCCGGTGAGGTCCACTCTGAGCGTCACCTGCACGACTCCACCGATCACCGTCGCGGAGGGGGCGGGCGAGAGCGTGACGCCGGCCGTTCCGCTGATGGGAGCTCCCTGGGCCAGGAGGAAGCGGGCCGGAAAAAGGAGCGCGGCGATGGCGACGGCGGCCGGAATCCGGCCACGCGGCCTCTCCACAGGATTGGCCGGGGCGAGACCGCTCACTTGGGCAGGCATGCCAGGTTACCCGCGAGGTAGTTCTGGAGGACGACGAGATCGACCGCGTTGACTGCGCCCGAGCGGTCGAGATCGGCCTTGGCGAGGGGCGCGGTGAAGGGGACCGACCCTTGAGTCAGATTGCCGACCAGATAGTTGCTCAGGATGACGAGGTCGGTCGCGTCCGCCCGGCCGTCCTGGTTGAGGTCGCCGTAGGTGGCGTCGCAGCCGCTCGCGACGGTGATTTCGTAGAGTGCTGTTTCGCCTCCGGTCAAGGTATCGGAGAAGAGGATGTTGGAGCCGGAGCGGGAGGCGGAGAGAGTGGTGTTGCTGACCAGCTCTTTGAGGGTGATCGTGCCGGAGCCCGCGTCCAGGGAGGCGCCATCGACGGTCATCTGGAAGGTCTTGGTGGAGGTGGAGGAGTTCTGGGCGGTCAGGTAGAAGGTGTTGCCGACCTGGTCATCGAAGCGTTCGACGAAGATGGCGGCATCCGAGGGGGTCGCGTAGGGGATCGGTCTCCACCCCGCCTGGACGGCCTTCTTGATCAACGGCATGTACTGCTTGAACAGGTCCCGGTACTGCAGCCAGGGAGCCGTGGTGCTCCAGCCGTTGAAGCCCGGGAAGTATCCGAGCAGCAGCCCCTGCCGGAAATAGGCCAGCACGTCGGCGGCCGTCGGGGGCGACGCGGAAGAGGGCACCAGCAGATTGGTCCAGTTCTTCCCGTAGGACAACGCCCGCCGGTGATAGGCCGTGCTCGTCGCCTCCGCGCCGCGAACCTCTCCCCCGACGATGTCCAGCCCCGGAGCCACCCAGATCATGTCGATGGAATTGGAGCTCCCGTGCAGCCTCATCCCCTTCGAGGCCAGATAGCTGCGAATGGAACGGCAGTACTCCGAGATCGAGAACCCGCTGTACAGGATGACCTTGCGGGTCTTGTAGGAAAACGTCAGAGGGATGTCGCTGTAGGCCCAGAGCGCACGCCGGTGGTTCTCGATGCTCGCGAAGGGGTACGTCAGATTGTCCAAAAAAATGCCATCCAGATGGTTGCCCCGATTCGTCCACAGGGCAGCCCGAGCATCGACGCCGTAGTCCTTCAACACGCTCCACATGCTCGGAGCCGGAACGTCGGAATCCGGCGAGGCCGGATAGGCCTGCAGATCGCCGCTGTACCAGTAGTAGGGAGACCCCGTGACGTGGTAGAGCCCGCTCTCGTTGTAAGGGGAGGAATTGATGACCGCCTGCGCCATCAACTTGGTCGGGATGCCATGGTTGGTCGTCCCCGTCCCCGTCGCCGCGTCGGCGTTCAACGCCGCGATGATCACGTCGTAGGAAGGCTGCTGCGTGTAGCCTGGAAACTGCCGGAACCAGTTCGCCGGATTGATGTAGTGGTAGATCAGAATCCCGTTGTCGTTGGCGAAGTCGATCTCCTGAACCGGGTCTCCCTCTTTGACTCCCCAGCCGAAATCCTGGAAATCGGTGATCCCCGAGAGGGGACCCAGCGCCCACGCCCCCTGAAGCTTCAAGGGGGTCGTGAAGCTGGAAGCATCCAATGCGTAGAGCTTCTGCGCCGCCGCCCGAAAACCCCACACGGGCGAATTCGTGTAGATCCAGAAAGTCCACGCCGCCTTCGATCTGGTCTTGGTCGCCGCCGCGGAAAGCCCGAAATCCCAGACCGAACGAAGACCGTACAGCGTGTCGTAGCCAAACCGCTGCATCTGAGCCCCCATCGGCACCGCCAGCGAAAAGGCCGCAGCCGCATTGCGCACCGTCGCAAACGGATATCGGGAACGACCCTGCGAGCTGAAACTGAAATCCGTGTTCTCGTACCGAAGCCCAGCCTGAATCACCGACGAACTGACAAAATCCTTGTCCCAGCTCCACCCCGCCACATCCAACGGCAGCCGAAAGGACACCTCCACCGGCCGATCCTGCCCCGTCGTGTCCGTCAGCGTCGCATCCACCCGAATCGCCGTCCCCACACTGGTAAACCGCGCACTGAGCGTCAGCCCATTCGTGCTGGCCGTCTGCGTCAGACCACCCGCATCGCTCGCCACCGAGCCCCCAAAGGCCACCGGCACCCGACCCCCAAACACGTCCACCACGGTCACGTCGTCCAACCACGCCGTCCCGTAGCCGTTGTAGACGTACGCCTGGAAGTACGCCTTCACCGCACTCGGACTGCTGGTGAAAATCAGGCTCTTGACGGCCCAACCCGTCGTCCCCGTCGGGCTCGACAACGTCCGCTTCGTCAAAGCCCCGTCCGCAGCCTGCTCGTACAAGAAGAGAATCAACGGATAGCTCAATCCCGACGTGCTCATCTGACACGACACCGTGTAACTGGCATTGGGCAAAATCGAAAAAATACTCGACGCCAACGTCGGACTCCGCCTGGCAACCGTCCCGGGAACCGTCACCTTCATCGACCGACTCCCGGCCACCTTCACCAAGGAATCCCACACCCAACTGCCCGACGTGTTGTTCGTCCAACTCCACGACGACGGACTCCCACTGCCCAACTCAAACGACCCATTCGGCGCCGTGTTCGACGCCGTCGCAGGCAACTCCCGATACATCAAACCCGACCCCATCCCCAACGAGGCGTACTCCAACCCGCCCGACTGAAGACTGCTCACCACCCCACCCGACCCCAACGTCAACCTCATCCCATCCCCAGTCACCAACGAACCCTGCGCCAGAAGACGGGACGAAGCGGCCCAGCCAATGAGACACAACCAGATCGGGAGAGAGGCGAGGCAGCGAACGGGAGGACTCGGGTGGCGACGGGGCGCGGCGGGCGAAGGCTTCCCGCCCCTCCTGACTCTGCGCCCCGAGATGAACCGGTCGCCCTCGAGCATCCTTCGCCTTTCGGTTGTCGGGAGTCCGAGGCCTTCCACCATACGGCTCGGAGTGGCTGAAAACTACTGGCCGGCGAGGCCAATAAAGGACAGGCTCTTTCTC